>QKGJ01000023.1 GCA_003251275.1 Ignavibacteria bacterium | reverse complement strand
CGTCGGGAATGCTTTCCACGCGGCGCCTAGATAAATGCCCCGAAAGATCTTTGTTGCGGATGTGCCGCCGACTTCGCCTGCCTTGATGATCTCTGCACATGCTGTGCCTTCGGGGAAGCGAAGAGTATCGTGTTCCTTAACGATCAGGTATCGCCGGAGCGGTATCATCATTAGTACGCCGAGAACCCCACCGGTTAAAGCGATAAGCAGTGTAATTGACATTTGCAGAGGGAAACCCAGGAATATCAGCGCCGGCACAGTAAACACGACCGCGGCTGCGATCGATTCGCCTGCCGAGCCAACCGTCTGCACGATATTATTTTCCAACACCGTGTTGCCATGCATCTTCTTCAGAATCGTTATCGCCATGACAGCAATAGGAATTGACGCCGATGTTGTTAGTCCAACCCGAAGACCCAAATAGACCGAAGCAGCTCCAAAAACAATACCGAGAATCGCTCCCAACACAATACCACGGAGGCTCAATTCAAGAACCGTTTTCTCAGGTAGAATGTATGGCGTGAATGTCTTCACCGCCTCGCTCGAAGCATTATGCATGGTAGATTCTTGTTTGTGGAGGATGATGAGAATTGGCTACAAAAAGGTAGGAAAAATCAGGCAATTATCCACTCGTCGAAAGACTGATGAGCGCGTCGCAATCTTCTGGGCAGCATGGCAATGAATCATCAGCAAATTCCTTCCGAGGTTGTCAGAGGTTCCTCAAAAGAAAATCCGTAATCAAGATGTACAGGTGGAGCCCGCGCACGTTGTGGCTCTTACCAGGATACAACATGGTGCTCACCTGTTTCCGTTGACGAATAAGCTCGTCAATGAACGCGATGGTGTTCTGCCAGTGCACATTGTCATCCTCTGTGCCATGCACGATCATGAGATTGCCTCGTAAGTCGCGCGCGTGGGTGATGGGGGATGATTCCTCATAGCCTTCGTGGTTGGCGTCGGGACTTTTCATGTATCGCTCGGTGTAGATCGCATCATAATATCTCCAGCTTGTTACCGGGGCACCCGCAACGCCAACCTTGAAGTATTCCGCCCCAAGTGTCATTGCCATGCACACCATATATCCACCATAGCTCCATCCCCAGATTCCGATCCGGGTGCTGTCAATAAACGGAAGTGAAGCAAGATACTTAGCCCCCTCAATCTGATCATGTGTTTCCCGCACACCAAGTTGCTTGAGCGTTGTTTGCATGAAGTCCTTCCCTCGTGCCCCGGTGCCGCGATTATCAATACTGACGACGAAATACCCATTCTGTGCAAGTAGTTGATACCAACAAAACGAGGTCCCTCCCCAGATATTCTTCACAGTCTGCGAACCGGGACCGCCATAGACGAACATCAACACGGGATATTTTTTTTTTGGATCGAAGTTGTGTGGCTTGATCATCCAACCATTCAAGGCAATATTGTCGGACGTGGTAAAGGAAAAGAACTGCTGCTCGCTGATCGCGTACCCTTTGAACACATCGCGGGTGTTCTCCACAAGTGTCGCAACGCGTGTACCGTTGTTCGTGTAGATCGCCGAGACGGGGGGGCGAGTAACACTGGAAAACGTGTCAAGGTATACTAGATAATCGGGCGACAGAGAGATGTCGTGGGTCCCTGGTTCTTTCGTAATCGTTGTGAGCCGTGTGCCATCCAGCCTGACAGAATAGAGATGACGTTCGAGCAGAGAGTTTTTCGTCCCTACAAAATAGACTAGTCGGCGTCGTTCGTTGACCTCAAGAACCTCGGTCACTTCCCAATCCCCCTTCGTAAGTTGCTTCACCAGGGTACCGTCGAGATTGTAGAGATACACGTGGTTGTACCCGTCCCGATTCGATGTCCAGATAAACTCCTCAGTCCTCTCAAGGAACCTCAGGTTGTTGTGAACGAAGATCCAACCGTCAGAGGTTTCTTCCAAGACGTGTGAAACGGTGCCGTTTTCAACATCAGCGAGAAAAAGCTGCAGGGTGTCCTGCATACGATTGATCTTCTGAACGGACAAGACTTCAGGATTGTGTGTCCATTGAATACGAGGGATATACACGTCTTTTGTTGGGCCGAGGTCGATCCATCGTACTTCGCCGATCGCTACATCAATTACGCCAATTTGAACTTCTGCAACCGGATCCCCTGCTTGAGGATACTTCATCATTCTGAGATCGGCATGAGCGCTGTCCCGCGGATAGCGAACGAGGGGGAACTCCGGTTCATGAGACACATCAAGGCGCCAAAAAGCAATCCGCTTGCTGTCAGGTGACCACTCCCACCCGTTGATGACTTTGAATTCTTCTTCATACGCCCAATCAAAATTGCCATTCAGGATTTCATCGGAACCGTCAAATGTCAGTTGCTTTTCAATTCCTGACTCCACCTTGATAACGAAGATGTTATTTGAACGGACAAATCCAATATATCCTCCGTCCGGAGAATATTGTATGATGGATTGAGGTTCTGTTGTGTTGGTGAGAAGTCGAAAGGTCTTAGTCTCAAGATCAAATACCCCAAAGTTTCCGCCGGTCTTCGTTCTTCGTGCGGGAATCGTCCCTGTCACCAGAATCGATTGTTCATCGGGTGACCAAAAGTATGTGCCGATCCGAAATACCTCCGCGCTGTCGTTGGCTTTCAGAAGTCGGCCATCAAGGACAAGCTCGCGGTCGCCGTCGGAAAAGTCTAGAGTGTAAACTGACTGGATTGACGAAACGGTATCCAGATAGGACATCTTCTTTCCTCCATCGACCCACTGGACGCCGGAGAGGGATTTCTCGCTGAAGGTAGTCGACGAAAAAATCTCTTCAAGATTCCATTTGTTTTCCTGCGCTGGGAGAGATGAGACGAAACCGATCAGGAGAACAAGAATAGGAGTGATGCGATATCGAATCGGCATAATTCTACTTTTTGAGAAGTCTAAACAAAAAGGGCGCAGCCGCAGATGCAGCGCGCCCCTTGTCAATTAATGCAGTAATTTACCCTTCGACTTTTTTCAAGCCAGACCGAACAAGCAACAAACAGAGAACTCCAAACATCACGAGACCGATCAAGTCAGCGACCGCGCCAAGGTGTTCCCAACCATGCACGCCAACAGAGTTAAGAATACTCTGGATGAGGGAGATTTCATGCGACTCTCCGTTGACCATTGCCATAACACCAATGCTGCTCAACAATGCGATGAGGATACCGGTCAGCGAACCGCCGGCAACCAGACCCGTACTGTAGAGCATACCGGAACTGACCTCCGATTCTTCCTTGGTGCCGGTAACTTTATCCACCAGCGCCTTCATTAACCCGCCGACAAAAATCGGTGCTGTGGTTGCTAGGGGGAGATAGGCACCAACGGCAAAGGACAACGAGCGAATACCGCAGAGCTCAATGACCACGGAGACAAACATGCCGATGAACACGAGCGCCCATGGAAGATCCTGTGCGAGAAGACCCTTAATGATCGTTGCCATCAACGTTGCTTGAGGCGCTGCGTAACGTGCGGTGCCGATAGCATGTTCGACTCCTTCGAATTGCATCGAATGATCCAGAGTCTGCAAAGTCCATCCAATCACAAACGTTGAGGCAACAACCCCAATGAGAAGACCTATCTGTTGGTAGATGGGCGTGGCGCCGACAATGTACCCTGTCTTCAAATCCTGGCTCGTCGCACCGGCATTTGCTGCCGCAATGCACACGATGCCTCCAACGGCAAGGGCAAGGGATTGATAGATGTCGCTTGTCCATCCGAGCGAAACAAAGATCAGACAGGTCGCCATCAGGGTTGCGATTGTCATTCCGCTAATTGGGTTTGATGATGATCCGATGATCCCAACAATCCGGGAACTCACTGTCACGAAGAAGAATCCAAATACAACAACCAGTATCCCCATGATAAGCGTTCCGGGAAAAGTTCCGGGAAGTTGAGGAAGGAGCGCAATAATGAGAACAAGAATCAGAGAACCGACGATAACGTAGGTAATCGGAATGTCGCGTTCCGTCCGTGATTGCGCCTTGCCGGATTTCAGATCCTTCAAACTTGAAAAGCTCTCCTTGAATGCCGATATGATCGTCGGAAGAGTGCGGATAAGAGTAATGAGACCTGCGGCGGCAACTGCGCCGGCACCTATGTACCGAACATAGCCGCGGTAGATTTCGCCCGGGGACATTTCAGAAATCAGTTTGCCTGCCCATCCGGGTTTGAGCACCATCTGCAGTCCGTCGCCGAAAAAGGTGATCATTGGAATAAACATTAACCACGAAAGGACACCTCCGGCGACAATGGTCCCGGCAATTCTCGGCCCAATAATGTAACCAACACCAAGATATTCGGGAGTGATCTCGCCGTTCACCGTCGCATTAGGATACACCGAGGATCGAGAGGAGACGAATGCCGGAACATCTTTCCAGAGGCCCAAGACGCTCATCAGAGTTTTGTAGGCAAACGCGATCCCGAGACCCGCAAAAACCTTCCCCGCCATCGAGCCTCCCTTTTCTCCCGCCACCAGGACTTCGGCACAAGCAGTTCCTTCAGGGTAGGGAAGCACGCCATGCTCTTTGACAATCAAGGATCGTCTTAGCGGTACCATGAACAACACGCCGAGAATACCGCCGACGAGCGCAAGAGTGAAGATATTGAAGTAATTGAAAAACGCATCACCACCCGTGAGAAATATCAGCGCAGGAATGGTAAAGACGACCCCCGCCGCAACAGATTCGCCGGCCGAACCAATTGTCTGGACGATGTTGTTTTCGAGAATGGTCGCCTTGCCAAAACGCTTAAATACCGCAATGGCAAGAACAGCGATGGGAATCGATGCCGAGACGGTCAGTCCAGCCCGCAGGGCAAGGTACACCGTCGCAGCGCCGAAAATGATTCCAAATATCGCCCCCAACACGATCGCTTTCGTCGAGAACTCCGGTATCACTTGCGACGCCGGAATGAATGGTTTGAATTCTTTCGATGACTCAGCCATACTGGCTCCTGTGTTGGTGAATGAGTACGAAGGTGAGGCTATTCGCTATGAATGTGAATTCCATGGAAAAACAATGCTTCTGAATACCTGGCCTGCCACCTGTGGGTTTTCCTTGAAACGGCGAATGGAATACCCATACCAGTCTTTTCCAAATGGGACGTAGATACGCATGCGGTGACCTGCACGCACTATGGAATCGCGAAGATCTTTCCGCACCCCAAGCAGCATTTGGAATTCGTATTCATGGTGCTGTAGATTCATTTCACGAATCAGTTGGAGCGCGGACTCGACAAGTTGCGTATCGTGCGTTGCAATTCCCACGTAACATTTCCCTTCGAGCATTGTCCGTAATAACGAGACATAGTTTCTGTTTATTTCGTCGTGTTCCTTGAAGGCGATTTCAGGTGATTCATTGTAAATACCCTTACACAAGCGGATATTCGACTTTGCCGGAATGAGTTTTGCGGTATCCGCAGCACTCCTCCTCATATACGCTTGCAACACAATCCCGACATTCTTCATTTCCTTGCTCAGGGATCTGTAGATGTCGATCGTATCCGATGTACAGGTTGAGTCCTCCATGTCAATACGGACGAAATTATCCAGCGAGCGGGCAGTTTGAACGATTCTTTTTGTGTTGTCAAGACAAAAACTTTTATCGAGCTTTAGTCCGATAGAAGTGAGCTTTACAGAGAGATTCGCGTTGAGTTTTTCCGACGTGATACGATGCAGAACCTGCTCTGATTCAACCACGGCCGCTGTTGCTTCCTCATGGGTCGTAATATCTTCACCCAAAACATCAAGGGTCGCCATCATCCCCTGCTCGTTCAACTGGCGTACAACCCTGACGGCCTCATCCAGAGTTTCGCCGGCAATGTACCGGTTCGCGAATCGACGAACAATTGGTTTAGGGACTGCCGGGACACATGCAACAACAAGCCTGTTGAGAATATTCATAATGTGGGAAAAGAGTGCGCGGTTACTCCGTTCTGATTGAACCGATGGCTTTCAGCTGGTCGTGAGGATTGCGAGAGGCCGGAATCCTTCGTGGATGTCCTCAGTATTGAAATACCTTTGGAACAATAAAGAACAAGCCTGTGCGTTGTTCGAAACGACCGGAATGGTTCATTCTGAGCGACACCGCGCAAAATATAGAAATCACTCATTTGAAAATCAAGACAAAATCCGCACGGATCACCCGAATATCAGATTTGCCAACCACACAGATGTCACCACGCTCACGAGATCCGCCACCAATCCCGCCGGAACCGCGTGTCTGGTTTTGCTCACTGCAACAGAGCCGAAATAGACGGCGATGACATAGAACGTTGTTTCGCCGCTTCCCATCATCACCGACACCATCCGACCGATAAGCGAGTCTGCGCCATGCACTTTAATTATTTCCGACATCACTCCCAATGCACCGCTACCGGAGAGAGGACGCATCAAAGCCATCGGAAGAGTTTCCGCAGGCATGCCGATCAACGAGGTAATCGGGGAAATTGCAACACTCAATAATTCCATCGCGCCGCCGGCTCGAAAAATCCCAATCGCGACCAACATAGCCACCAGATAGGGAATGATTTTCACGCCAACGTTGAACCCTTCCTTCGCACCTTCCACAAAGGCCTCATAAATCTTTACTCTCTTAAACGCCCCGTATGCAACCACGAAGAGAACGAGCCCGGGGATCGCAATAACAGAAACAACCTCAATGAGTGCAACGATTGCGTTCATTCATGCCTCCAGTTGCTTCTTGTACATGGGAAGCTTGGCAAGAGCTTTTACGACAATCACACCGATAATCGTCGAACATGCTGTTGCGAGAATAGCGGGACCAATGATCTCCGTTGGGTTTGCCGAACCGGAGGCAGCCCGAATTGCAATAACAGTTGCGGGAATGAGCTGCACATTGCTCGTATTGATGACAAGAAAAGTGCACATCGCATTCGTCGCGGTACCAGCTTTTTTATTCAGCGTATTCAATTCCTCCATCGCTTTCAGGCCGAAAGGGGTCGAAGCGTTCTGGAGCCCCAGCATGTTTGCAGAGATGTTCATAATCATTGCCCCCATTGCCGGATGATCGGCTGGAACGTCCGGAAAGAGGCGCGTGGTGATGGGACGAAGAGCCCTTGCAAGAAGTGCGATGAGGCCGGCTTGCTCGGCAACTTTCATGATCCCTAGCCAGAGCGCCATAATCCCGATAAGACCGATGGCGAGAGTTACCGCGGTTTTCGCGGAACCGATGATGCCTTCATTCGTCACCTTGTTGAGAACAGGATATCGTTCGGAGGCGCCAGACCCGGGATCGCTCGTGAGGTCGTGGCCCAGCGCCACGCCGATTCCAATGACAATCAGCGCGAGCCAAATATAATTAAGCATGGGAGAGGGGTCGATGGTGTATGATTGGAGCCACTCACAGAAAGTGGATGAGTTAGAAACGAACTTGAAGCTTCAACGCAGCGCTCGCCGTCGGCAGAACGCTTCCTTCTGGAATAACACGGATCGTCAAATCCTCGCTTACATTAAAGTCATACAGGGCTGCATCAACGTATGCGTCCGCGAGATTGGCAAGGTACATGATAAAAAAATACCAGGTGAACGTATCGCGTTCCCGTTTGTAAAAATCACGTGCAGAGAGATATCGGGAATTTCCACCGGGATTTTCTATGGTTATACTCTGCTCGTAGAGGATGCGATAGTCCTTTGCTCGATTGTTGTTACTGATCCACTGAGCGACAAAGTATGTCCCCAGTCCAAGAAAGACTGGAACCTTCCAGTACGATTCTGTATACGCCTGACCGGCTCCCGGCAGCACTGCAGACAGGATGAGAGCCACGGCTGTCGATTTTGTTGCCGGCGTTCTCACGATCGACACAGAGTCAGCCAAGAGAACGCTGCTCGGATTATCCGAGAGAGAATCGGTTGACGGTTGAGCAAAGAGGACGGTCTGCAACATGAGAGAGGAGAAGAAGAGCTCAAAAACCTGGACGACTATCGAGGCCCGATTCACTTCGTTACAACACCAACTGCTTCAATTTCAACGCGCACGTCTTTCGGGAGTCGTGCTACCTCCACGGTCGACCGAGCCGGAGGCTGGGCAGCAAAGAATCTCGCGTACTCTTCGTTCATGGCGGTGAAATCGTTCATATCCTTCAGGTAGACTGTTGTCTTGACAACATTCGAAAGATTGGAGCCCGCGGCCTCGAGAATAGCCTTCAGGTTCCCAAGTACCTGCTTCGTTTGCGCTCGAATGTCGTTCCCCTCGATCTCCCCCGTGGAAGGATTGATTGCAATCTGACCCGCAGTAAAAACCAGATTTCCCGCAACGATGCC
>QKGJ01000310.1 GCA_003251275.1 Ignavibacteria bacterium | reverse complement strand
CATTCCTACCTGCGAATGACAGCAACTTTCCCGGTTCCGACTTTATCACCTGATTCCGAAAACGCTACGAGAATATAGATTCCCGAGGAAACATATTGTCCTTCACTATCCTTTCCGTCCCAGAAGCCAATTCTCCCGCCAGGCGTGCCCACCTCTCGAACGAGTTTCCCGTCGATGGAAAGGATCTTTATCCGCGAATCTTCGACGAGCCCATCAATAGTGAGATCGCGGTTGGGCGGAAGAAGGTATGGATTCGGTGAGACCAGAAGTTGATCGAATTCTCCTTTTGCTTGCACGGCTGTGGTGGTGAGGCTCGCCAAGCCGTTAATGGTTCCGAAATATACGGTTCCCGTCGTATGGTCGATAGCAATGCTCTTAACGTCATTATCAATAAGCCGGCCGGCGGTACTGGCAACAGTATACATTTCAAGTACCTGGGTTCCATCTGGAGAGAGAAGGACAACGCCCTCAGGAGTTGCAACCCATTTCCGGTTGAGCGCATCCACGGCAATGCTGTTAATCGTTGTACCGTCCAACGGGATATAGCGAGCTATGCTGCCTTCCGATTTCGGGCGGGATGGATCGAGAATGATACCGATACCACGGTCGGTTCCGACCCAAAGGTCATTTTCCCGGTCAATAACGATCGATTTGATATCGCTGCTCGGAAGGCCATCTGCCGCAGTGACGTGGTAAACGATCGAGTCCCGGATCGCTCCACGATTATTAAATGAAGCCAGCCCTCTATACGCAGGATCTTTGATAACCATCCAAAGGTTGTCAAATGCATCCACCGCAAGGTTTTGCTGAACATCCTTGTCGTGGGGGAGAACAATAAGGGCCGAGCCAAGTTTGGCATTCAGCGTTGACCATGATCTATCGGGTTTCCGAACCACGAGTACCCGCTGGTCGAACGGCTGTAGAATTGTAGTCCAGGTATTGCCGTGACCGTCGCAAGCCATAGTACTATTCACGATGAACGATGTATCGGAGGGAATGCCAATCATTCCTACATTCCGACCATAAAGATTCTCTGCAAGGACAGAATCAACTCCTGCCGGAACTTCAAGAATGCCGCCACCCCAGGAGCTTGCCCATACTGAACCGTCGCAGCCCAGAGAAACCCTGTGGAAATCATTTATCGGGAGAACGGTATTCTGGGCAGAGAAGGATTTCCATGATCCTTTCCGAAGGCGATAGATTCCCTTTCCTCCTCCATCGAGACCGGTGGCGCTCCACACGGTCCCTTCGTCGTCGATAGCAATGCTGAGAAACTGGCTGGAACTTGGTCCATTGGGTACATGAGAATCCCATGCCCCATTGAACGTGAGCAACCCGCCCCCAACGCTTCCCACAACAGGCTCACCCGATGAAGAAATTGTGACAGAAGATGCGGTGTACGGCAAGGTTTGGCCGTACAACGAGACATCATCGTTCGTATTCACGATAGATACGATGCCAGATCTCGAACATACGACTAATTGCGTTGATGACGCATGGGCCGCCACAATATCCTGTCCCGAAAGGTTGGTGATGGGATTCCAGCCAGATCCATCAAATCTATAAAGTCCGGATTGAGTCCCGGCATACACCGTTCCATTAAAGCCAACGACTGCGCGAACTTCATTGGTAGCACTCCCTACGCCATAGAGAGACCAGGATTGCGGTTGGAGAAGATTTGGATTGGCGAGATTTCCGACAGCGACGAAGTTATTGGTTGCATCCGCAGAAACAGCAGCCCAGAGACTTCCATTCTGAATAACCGCGGAGTGGACTGCAACCCTGAGCGTGGTCGGAATCGTTCCAAAGCGGGAGTAGGTGTCGCCAAACTCCAGTCGTGAGAGATTCAACAAACTGAGCCCAAAGTCCGAACACACAAGCACCGTATCGCTGTAGATAGTTAGGTCGTTGATCCGTTTGTTGATTTGATTGGTGCTCGCAATGTCGTTGACATATTGCCACGATGTGCTTTGTGTATTGTAGATGTGAAGGATCCCACCAAGGGTTCCTGTTACAATCTTCCCATTGCTACTAGCAGCAATCGCCGTCAGGTCAACACTCCTCAATCCTTCAGCGTTGGTGAAGGTTACGAAGGTGCCGTCCTGGAGCAAAGAAAACATTCCCCCGCTGGAAGCAGCCCAAAGGGATGTCCCGTCCACTGTAACGTCGACGACGTCCTTCTGCGAGGTATAATTTCGCCATTCGCCAACACCAGCATGTAGCGTCAATGGCATCAATATCACAGCAACTGCACAAATCCACGAAATCTTCATATCTTCCTCCACGCATTGATGACCAGATGGTTGTTTGGTTTTACCAACCGATCAATGCTTCACTCCTTTCAACTGCGTGGTGACATTTAACTGTTCTATCGCACTCAGGGCTGCGTCCCATCCCTTGTTTCCCGCCTTTGCTCCCGCCCGCTCGAGTGCCTGTTCAAGGTTCTCGGTCGTTAGCACGCCGAACGCAGTTGCGACCCCCGTATCCAGCGCGACCTGGCCGATTCCCCGCGACACTTCCTTGGCGATATATTCAAAGTGCGGCGTTTCGCCGCGAATGATACATCCGAGGCAGATAACAGCATCAACATGGTCATTCCCGGCAAGCTGTTTCGCAACGTGGGGGATTTCAAATGCGCCGGGGCAATGAACAACCGTAATCCTCTCTTCGGCGACACCATGCCGCAGGAGACAGTCCATAGCGCCGCGAAGAAGCTGTTGCGTGACAATGCCATTGAAACGGCTGACCACGATACCAAACGAATACTGACCTGCGGAGAGATTTCCTTCAACAACTCGTACCATACGCCTTCATGAATTCTTGGAATAGAAAACCGGACTGATGAATGGACTTACTGTAAACGCCGGCGCATCATATCGATACACTCTTGCGATATTCGAAACTTGCCAAACATGTCAGCACCCCCCTTTTTGAGCCCATGGTAATCAGACCCGCCGCTTTCGAGGAGGAAATACTCATGGACAATTCCCCTGTAGTATTTTACCAGGTCCGGGGAATGGGATGGATGAATAACCTCAACACCATCAACTCCTGCTTGGATAAGTTCTTTCAACAACCCTTCGTCGATCATCGTTCCGGGATGCGCTACAAACGAAAGCCCTCCGGCTTCCGCTAGAAGATCAACTGCTTCGGCCGAAGACACCTGATCTTTTGATTCGTATGCGGGTTTTCCGTTTCCGATGTACCGGGAGAATGCTTCATAGTAGTTTTCCGTAAGTCCTTCTTCCACCAACGCATGCGCAATATGGGGTCGCCCAATCGACCCCGTCCCGGCCTGTTCCAACACGGATTCAATCCGCAACGGGATATTCAGCCCGTTGAGCTTTTCCACCATTCGTTCGGCTCGCCGGAGTCGCGCAGTGCGACAATGAGCGAGATAGCTTTGCAGGCCGGGGGACCGATGATCAAAAAAATATCCAAGAATATGAACTTCGGCGTTTCCGAGCGTTGTGCTTAGCTCGACACCGGAGATTACCTCGATGCCAGTCCCGTCCGCAAGAGCACGAGCTTCTTCCAGGGCATTCGTAGTGTCATGATCTGTGATACTTATTGCTGTTAGTCCGGCTTTTTGAGCCCGGTGCAGTAACTCCTCAACAGTGGAGGAGCCGTCCGAATGGGTACTGTGAATATGTAAGTCTGCAGTACCCTCCATAGCGGGAGCGAAACAGGGAGGAACAGGAACGCGGGTTACAGGTACCTGCTCTTGAATCGTTCATAATCGTTGATGATGAGCTTGCCGCGGTCCAATTCGAGGTGACCTTCCCGGATAAACGAGTGGATCATGCGGGATATTGTTTCCCGGGAAGTGCCGGCCATGTTTGCGAGGTCTTGTTGAAGTGGGAGTTCATCAATTTCAACCCTTCCCTTTCGAATCTTTCCGATGTCGTCAGCGAGTTGGAGAACCACATTGGCAACTCGTCCGGCAGCGTCTTTTAACGAGAGGCTCTTAATCTGGGCGTCAGCTTTCCGAAGCCTGTTCGTTAGCTCTTTCATGAGGGCAATAGAGACGGAGGGAAAATCATGGAGCAGCTTCAGAAAGTCACGTCGATGAATCATGAAGAGCTCGGACTTTCCAATCGCAACAACGCTCGCAGATCGAGCGAGTCCGTCAAGGATTGCCATTTCACCAAAAAAATCACTTTCGCCAAGAATCGACAAGATCACTTCACGTCCGTCGTCATCCATCCGAACGATCTTCACTTTCCCGGACATGATGACAAACAGGGCGGCACCAGCTTCTTCTTCAAGAAGGATAATGCTACCCTTCTTATACTTCTTACGAACACCTACCTTTGCAATTGTCTCGAGGTCCATTGGCTCGAGATCACAGAGAATAGGGACATTTCGTAGCGATTCAATTTCTTCTGAAACAGGGGAATTCAGTATAACCTCGCCGGATTTCTTTGTTGTTTTGCGAGAGGATAAGTCAAAGTTCACAGATGAACTGGTGCTAATATATGTGCTTGTGTGACCAAAGTCAAGCATGTCCCATGGGCGTACCGGAGGGTTTAGTCGCTCAGGAGAAAGTAGACGAACAGAAAAGTGCTTATCTGAGTGGCCATCAAGGCGATCCCTGCTGAGGTATCGAGTCGGCGTGTTGTTGAGAGGCGAGTTGGATCACCTGAAAAGAGGTATGCGTCGTATTCCCTGTCTGCTCTGGTTTTGAAATATGCCGATGCCGCCCCGGAGAGAACTGCTGCTGCTCCGGTGATATATAACGATGTCGAGTGCGGATGGCGACCGTCAAGCGGTGCCGAGGCCACAACCATGTCACCGATGCCAGGGTCCCATTCTCGTCGGAGTGTCGTGAAAAATGTTCCTCGTTTCGCAACCAGGGAGCCGAGAGTGGATACGGAGTATCCTTCTTTCCTCAGAGTGATTTCCGAGAGTTCTACTCCATCGTCAACGTCAAGGACAAAAGGTGTTTGACCGAGCAGAGAATCTCCGAGCATCACGTCAGCGCCGAAAGGATCGGTATTGATCATGACGAGACGGGGGATTCTATACGTGAATGTTTGTGAATTCTCGGTGACGTTGACCGTATCTTCAACGACACCCGTAAGCCAGTTTGAATAGTCAGGATCAATAACTCGGACATAATGTCTTCCTTTCGAAAGCGTATCGATTGTCAGGGGGACAACCCCGGAGAATTTGTCGTCAATGTAGACCAGCGCCCCATTCACATCCGCCTTGATGATGGTGACATGAGAGTCAGTAATCCTCAATGTGTCTGTTTGAGCGAAGGAGATAGCGGGGCCGACAAGACAGAGAGTTGCAATGGCCAGCTTTTTGATCCCCGTCATTCCGTAACTCCCTTCCATGCGATTACTTCCTTTGAATCGGTAGCCACAATCAATCTCCCCCGTGCCAGTGCGGGGGTCGTCTTCATTCGTCCAGGAAGATCTCCTTGCCACACAATCTCTCCAGTTCGCGTGTTCAGTGCATACAGGTGCTTATCGAGAGTCCCAACAAACGCAACCTGACCGGAAACCACGGGGCTGGTATTGATGACGGAGCCGAGCTGTTTTCGCCAAAGGACGGAGCCATTATTCATACCGCGGGATAGCACATATCCAGAAGTAGTGGTAAGAAGAACTTCGTTCTCCGTGTATCCGGGTGACGCGTAGAGCGCGGCACCTTCATCCGTTTCCCACAACAGTACTCCATCAGAGAGAGAGAGAACTGCAAATCGGCCCTCGAGAGTACCGCAAAATACCCTATCGCCATTAATGCTGATCGGAGCTACGATCGGGGCGTTCAGTGAAAATGACCATTGTTTCTTCCCCGTCTCGACATCAAGAGAGTAGACCATTCCATCATCGGCACCGAACAGAACAAGACCACTCGCAAGAGCCGCGCTGGACCGGATTCCCTTGCGATGAATATTGTTGGGAATCTGAAATTCCCAGACCATATCTCCCTTGTTCCGATCAACGCAATAGAATCTTCCCGCTGTGGTCCCGAAGAATAGTTTGTTTTCCCAGAGGAGAAGTGAGACCTGGATCTCACCATAGGACCGTCGCCAGCGCACTTTCCCCTCGTGCAGATCATACGCAATGAGCGTTTCACCTGAGTTTATTACACCCGCAAAAACAACATTTCCATCAGTTACTGGAGCGCCTTCGATTGCGTCGCCGAGATTAACCCACCCCTTTCTCTCTCCTGTGAAGAGATTGATTCCATAAAGCTCACCACGAAGGTTGCCGATAATGACGAAACTATCGACAACGAGGGGTGAACCCGTTCCAATGCCGCCAGTTATGTCATGTTCCCATACCGGTGTCAGTGGAGGAGTGAGTATATGAGAAGAAACGTTCGACCGTTGGTTGTTGCCGCCGAAGGTCGGCCAATCGCCCTCATGTATTTGCAGCGAGCGGTCAACCTGGAGTCGATTGCAGGAGGTGCCAAGGATGACCAGACAAACCATGGCTGGAACAAGAAGTCGAGCGTATGGAGAGAGTTGACGTGCCATTTCTCTCAGTATAGGCAGAACACTGGGCAGTTGCAATCTGATTCATCAGAGCGCGGTATTTCCTGTCCGTTTCGGCAACGGACGACTCCTGCTGAAACCGCTACGGGGCGGCGTTGCCGCGGTTATGTGGAAAGCAGCTTCAGAGGAGGCGTTTCATTCGTGAACAAAGTTGGCTAGGAGATGGTTCGCAGGCTGTCGAATCAATGGCACCTTCGGAGTCCTGGAAAAAGCACATTGGCGTGTGCGCCGATTTCTGGGGGAGAAAAGCGCTCCATATGCTTTATCCATCCCTACGAATGGCACGGCTAGGTAATTAGAGGATTTCTGAATAGGGAGAAACGAACAAACGCTGAGACGAATCTTAACTTCGGGTCAGATAATCGCTCATGGTGAACGTGAAGAGTATGATTAACCAGAAGAACCCTGCAAGGGCAAACAGCCAGGTCACCCGCGAGCTATACCGGACGTGCATGAAATAAAGGACAACGAACAACGCCTTAATGGTTGCGATGATCAGGGCCACAATGATATTCCATGAGCCGAGATCAACGTACGCTATGGCGACGGTAAGGATGAAAAGCACGAGCAGCGAGACGGCAACCTTGTAATATGTTTTTATTGGCACAATCATGAATGTCACACCTTCATTGCGGGTGAATGAGATACAAAAGCGGATACAAGAAAATCCAAACGATGTCGACGAAGTGCCAGTACAGACCGAAGGTTTCTACCGGCGCGTAATATTCGGCGGTGTACCTCCCGCTGCGGGCTCGAAATAGCATCAGCAAGAGAATTGCCATTCCAATGATCATATGTAGCGCATGGACACCTGTCATCAGAAAGTACAGCGTAAAATAGATTTGCACTTGCGGCGCATCCGGGCCTTCAAATGAAAAACTTGCACCCGGGAAGAGGTTCTCATGGAATTTATGCGAATACTCGAATGACTTAATTCCGAGGAAGACCAGGCCGAGAAGGAGGGTTGCGCCCATGAAGCGGACGATCTTCTTTGCTTTCCCCTCTTGCGCCGCATGGACAGCGAGCGCCATTGTCAGGCTGCTTCCCAACAGAACAGCAGTATTGATTGCACCAAGAGTGACGTTCAATTCATGGCTTCCCAAGACGAAAGCGTGCGGGTACCATGCGCGGAACACGAGGTACGAAATGAACAATCCGCCGAAGAACAACACCTCGGTCACCAGAAACGCCCACATGCCAAGCAACGTGCTCTCTCGCTGCTGTTCCATATCGAGGAATTGGTGGGCGACTGCCGACGAATGTTCGCTATGCACTCTTCTCCTCCTCATACAGATACGGTTCCTTCTCCGTTACCGTGGGCGTGACATCAAAATTAAAAGTTGTTGGCGGGGATGGTGTTTGCCACTCCAACCCCTTCGCTCCCCATGGATTTGCGCCGACATGTTTCTCTTTTCGCAATGACCAAAGGAGATACACCATGGGAATAAGATACCCAAGGCCAAGGATTGAGGCGCCCGCAGTGGAGAGGACATTCAGCACCTGAAACTCGTCCGGATACACATAGTAGCGGCGTGGCATGCCAAGGTAACCGAGAATAAACTGTGGGAAGAAGGTAAGATTGAACCCTACAAACAGAATGAGGGCCGAGAATTTTGCCCAGGCTTCATTGTACATGCGGCCTGTCATCTTCGGCCACCAGAAATGGATCCCTGCTAGGTAACCCATCACAGCACCGCCGACCATGATATAGTGAAAATGGGCGACAACAAAATACGTGTCTGTCAGATGCACATCGGTAGCGAGAGAGGCGAGGAACAATCCGGTCAGTCCGCCGATGGTAAACAGGCCGATAAACCCGAACGCGTACAAGACGGGGGTGCGGAATTCGAT
>QKGJ01000111.1 GCA_003251275.1 Ignavibacteria bacterium | reverse complement strand
AATTGATGAGTACATTACTGACACGGTCCTCTTTCTTTCGGATGCGATTGGCAACGGTAAGCGGATCATCGCAGAGGGCGCACAGGGTGCATTGCTGGATATCGATCACGGCACTTATCCCTTTGTAACGTCCTCCAATCCAACATCCGGCGGAGCGTGCACGGGACTCGGCATCCCTCCAACCTCCGTCGATTCTGTTCTCGGGATCGTTAAAGCGTATACAACCCGCGTTGGCAATGGCCCCTTCCCAACAGAGTTGGAGAATGAAACCGGTGAGCGGTTGCGGGCTATCGGTCACGAATTCGGCGCAACGACCGGCCGGCCACGGCGATGCGGTTGGTTCGATGCGGTCGCCCTTCGATACTCCGCGATGGTCAACGGAATCGAAAGAATCGCGATCACAAAACTCGACGTCCTCGACTCGTTTGAGACCATTGATATCTGTGTCGGATATGAATTCAACGGGAAAAGACTCAAAACGTTTCCCAGTGATGTTCATTCGCTTCAGTCCATCAGGCCAATCTATGATTCCTACGACGGCTGGAATGCTCCTCTTGCCAAAGTGCGGAATTACGATGAGCTTCCAGGTAATGCAAAACGATACGTCGAGGCACTCGCCGAAAAGACCGGGACTAAACTTTCCATGATCTCTGTTGGACCGAGGCGGGATCAAACAATTGTTTTGCCATAGCGCACCGTCAAAGCGATGCCATGGGAAGGAATGAAGACAAAAAACCCCACGCATAAACACCAGACCTGGGCTGGACGCGCTGGCGACTTCAAGGTCATTCTCCTCGTCGTGGCTTCTACGATTGTCATCGGGATGCTTGTGTACTCACAGCATGTGACCGATCGGCTTCTTCAAAAACAAAGGGAAATCGTTGACCTGTACGCGCGTTCCTATGAGTATATCGCCCGGGATAATACTTCTGGCGGGGATTACAGTTTTCTCTTCGATGAAGTCATTCGTACGATAGACTTTCCGATTATCCTCACCGATGCGGCGAATACTCCCCACTACTGGCGCAACATCGAGATCGATACTGTCAAGCTCGCTCCGATGGAGCAGGTCGAATTCGTCACCATGCTGATGAAGCAAATGGACGAACGGAATACCCCGATCAAGATCGCTCTGAACGACTCCCTGATTCTGAACTATGTCCACTACGGAGAATCGGATCTCATTGTGCAACTTCGCTGGCTGCCGTTTATCGAGATTTCTCTTGCAGCTATTTTTATCTTCAGCGCCTATATTGGGTTTAGTTATATTAAGCGAACTGAGCAGAGTAATATCTGGGTGGGTATGTCCAAAGAGACTGCACACCAGCTTGGTACCCCGTTGTCGAGTCTTATGGGATGGGTTGAACTTCTGCGCAACGATGCCGGATCAAACCCGAAGCTGGAATCGACCATCAGTGAAATGAGCAACGATGTGGAGCGCCTGAACAAGGTGGCAGAACGTTTCTCAAAAATCGGCTCCCAGCCCGATTTGAGAAGAGAAAATGTCCGTGAAGTAATCAGTTCTGTTACCGCGTATTTCTCGCGGCGACTTCCCCGCTCCGGGCGAACAGTTGATATCGACTTTGAAAACGAGGAGGAAGTTTATGCAGATGTGAACCGGGAGTTGTTTGAATGGGTTCTCGAGAATCTCATGAAGAATGCGGTCGATGCAATGGATGGCACATCAGGCAGAATTTCCTTTCACCTTTCCCAGAGCGGCAGTCATGCGATTATCGACGTCACCGATTCCGGAAAAGGAATTGATCCCCGCCTCCACAAGGATGTCTTTCGACCGGGATACAGCACGAAAAAAAGGGGCTGGGGACTGGGATTGAGCCTCTCCAAGCGCATTATTGAAGAGTACCACCGAGGAAAATTGTATGTGAAGAAGAGCGCTTTGGGGGAAGGAACAACATTCCGGATCCGGTTGAAGACTTAACCTGCCACGGAACACAAGTACACGCGTTACATCGCTGCCCTCGGCAAAGAACCAGTCGATTGCCCTTCCATCTGACCACTCAACCCTTGAAGAACTTCCCTCGCCTTTGCACGCCCCATCGCAAATGTCTTTCCAAGCTTAGGTTGGACAAATTCAGTATCCTGGATCGGGAGTTCCTCATCCGGAGCAATAATAACTGGATGGATGATGTGCTTATCCCCTTCCTTGAAAGAGAACTTCTCTCCCTCGTTGCACAGGGCATTCTGCAGCCGTTCCCGGGTGGCCGCGTCGGGTGCGGCATCAAGGACTTTTTTTGTCAGCCGTTCCCATGTTGCAAGGTCATTGTTGACTTCCTGCACGCTTTGCATATCACGCGTGAAGTAGAGATTCGGGAGAAGTTCCAGCGCGGTCCGAATAAGCATGGAGAATACATTCGGAAACTTCGCGCGAATACTATGCTCTGTTCGGGTCGGATACGAAGGATACGTGTTCACAACGAATAGCTCTCCGATATCACCCGCCCGAAGAATTGTTTTGAGAGGAGTCTTGTTGGAGATACCCCCATCCGCATAGAGCTGCGGGGTCATGGCAAGATGGGGGGGAATCTCCGGATCGTCGACGATTGTGCGGACCGGCGGGTACGCAACTGTTGTAATAGTGGACGCCATGATATACTCTTTCGCTTTTTGTTCCGATAGCTCGTTGGTAATGGATTGAAGGTAAGAAGCGCCGGTGTTAAGCGAACTGACGGAAACAAAAAAATCATCCACCACCTTGCGGGCACGGATCTTCTCCAACTCCAAATATCCATCCACGAATCGATTGTACAGAGGAGTGGTATCGAAGAGGGAGTCGACGCCTGAGAGCGTGGGCCAACGATCCATCCTGTTGGTCGCAAACTTGACGAACAATCTGAACAGCCCCCAACCGCGAATGCGGTACACATCTTCGTTCGTAAGTTCGCTCCATTGACGCTCGATCTCTTCGCGCGCCGCGACCAACGAGGCAGACTGAGAAATACACATCCCATTCAGCGCACCGACAGATGTCCCTGAAAGAATATGAATCCGCTTCTTTTGTCGTTCAAAGTATTCCAACAACTCCATTAAGGCGCCTGCTTGAAACGCACCACGGGCGCCACCACCGGAGAGGACCAAAGCTAGCTTACTCAAAGGTTTCTTTCGTTAGAGTTGATCAAGAGAAAATCACGGTAACATAGGGAGATGATTTCTGCAGTTAATATAAAGGTCTCCAGTGATAGATTCAAAACGACCAGTACCTAGGTTGAGTAGGAATGGTCTGATTCGTCGGATTTTTCGAGCTCCCTCTTCGCCAGTTGAAAGACCCTGTCAAACATCGACTCGGTTAGTTTACCGGTGAAGGTGTTCTGCTGGCTCGGGTGATACGATGCAATAAACACAAACAAGCCAAAACTATGCACCGCCGCATGCGCGAAGAGCGGTTTTTTTTTGTAAGAAATGAGCGAGGCATCCTTGTAGGTACGGAGCGCTGTCTCAAATCCAATCTTGCCTAAGCCAACAATCACCCGAACGGTCCTCAGAAGATGCAACTCATCCAATAAGAATGGCCGACAGGTATCCAATTCTTTTTGCATTGGCTTATTCAATGGTGGTGCGCATCGTAGCGAAGCGGTGATATAGCAATCGGTAAGCGTAAGGCCATCGTCGCGCTTGATAGATTCTGCCTGGTTAGCAAACCCTGCCTTGTGCAGAGCACGATAGAGCCACCGGCCGCTTTCATCGCCGGTAAACATTCGCCCGGTTCGATTTGCCCCATGCGCTGCGGGAGCAAGACCAACAAGCAGCAAGCGCGCCCGCGGGTCTCCAAAACCGGGGACCGGCTTGGCCCAATACTCCTCATCTGCAAATCGTCTTACCTTCTCCCTTCCGACCTTTTCCCTCCAACGAACCAGACGGGAACAACGCCGGCAACCGATGATCTCTTGGTGCAGAACATGTATTGCCTTGACACTGGGTTTTCTCAAAAGGACAGGCTAGAATTTTGTTCCGAGTACATGAGGCAGCATCATTCGCCATGTCGGCCAGTCATGACCAATATCATGTCCCCACAAATCCACCTGGTGTGGGATCCCTTTGGAGCCTAAGATGCGTCCAAGGTGCTGCGAACGTTCTGGTGCTTCATAGGAACCCTGACCGGAGAGAATATATATATGCTGTTTCCCACGAAGTGCAGAGAGGATACCGTTGTCATTCAGATTAGACAGATAATCGACGGGACTATTGAAATAGCAATTGTCGTCATAATAACCATCGGAGTATTCTTTGATGTCGTAGGATCCGCTCATGGCAATGGTTCCAGCAAAGATATCGGGTCGGCGGAACAGTGTGTTGGCGGCGTGCAGAGCGCCAAGACTTGCCCCCACCGTAACGATCATGGTCTCACGGCTACAATGGTTCAAGATAAACGGCACAACTTCTTCCGTAACGTACTGATTGTATTGTTGATGCCGGAGCGCTCTGTACGGTGGAGGAACATGGGCGTTCAGCCAACTCTCATTGTTAATGCTATTGATCGAGAATGCCTTCACTTTCCCGCTATCAATAAACGAACGAATGGAATCAATGAGTTGGAACCGTTCATATTCGAGATAATCGGCAGCGGCGGTTGGGAACATCAACAGGGCAAATCCGTAATGGCCATACACTGCAATTTCCATTTGCTTGTTGAGATTGGGGCTGTGCCAGGCGTGGATTTCTCTATGCACGTCTGATCCTTTCAAAATTGTTGGTACAGAGCATCACGTCCGCCACTTTATTGTGCAGCCGATAGAGTGCGTTTCGGACTCAGTGACTTCCTTCTTGGAAAGCAACGCCTCAACCGCATCCTGTAAATACTTTCGGGTCACCGCCTCAGGATCTTGATAATTGTCATCCATTTTTCCCCGGTAGCGAAGTATACGCCTGTCATCAAAAACGAAAAACTCTGGAGTGTGCGTAGCGCCGTATTCCTCGGCGACGACTTGATTTTCATCCCGGAGGTAAGGAAAATTGAATGCCTTCTGTCTTGCCCGCCGAACCATTCCCACAAAGTCATCGTCAGGATAATTTCTCGTATCGTTGGAGTTTATGGCAACGAGCTGGGCACCCTTCGGTCCAAACTCCTCCTGAAATTCAATCATTCGCCCTTCGTACGCTTGTACATACGGACAGTGGTTGCAGGTAAAAGCGATAACGAGAATCTCTGATGATGAAAAATCATCGAGCGAGTACCGTCTGTCATCGACTCCCTGCAGCCCAGTGAAGGTCGGTGCTGGGGAGCCTATCTGAAGTCGGTCTTTATTCATGTCTTCGGCCATCTTCCCGTATCAACTCACCCACTAATTAAAATAGTAGCGAGCGGTCACCTGCGTTGAAGTTGTGAATTTGATCGTTGTTTCTTCGCGGGGGTACACAAAGCTGTTTGCGTGTCGCTGGAGCATCACATCCAGTCCAAGCAATTGCTTTACGCCAAAGGAGAATTGATCACTCGCAAAATACTCACCCCCCGCCACGATACCGCCGGTAATTTTGTTCTGTGGATCTGGGACAACTGAAAAGAACCCCTTTTGCTGCCGTGACTCAAAAATTCCCTCGATGCCGAGATAGGGGGAAACCTGGTCGCGAGTGAAATGGAACACCAGAGATCCTCCCGCGCGCCATGCAAGCCCTGTCTGCTTTGTTTGACCCTGTGGGGCCGAGCCACCGACAGTCTCCAATTCAAATCCGGCGATGAGCTGCCCCGCAAGCTGGTTGTTAAAGAAGTATTTCATGAGAAGATTTGTCGAACCCGTAATGCCGTCAATGCCGAGGCCAATCTTGCCTGCGTGGAGATTGACGGTTCCAATATTGACCGTCACCTGAGCATCCGTCTGCGTTGCCGCAAGAACTGTCAGTGCAGTCAGAAGAGAGAACCATTTGGTCATTTGCCGCTCCTTCGTGTGTGAATAGGCTCGAAAATAGCGCGGGAAAAACTATCACTTTCACGAACAATTGTCAAACCAACACCGCATACGCACGAGTCATCAAAATAACATATTATCTATTGGTAAGATGATGCCCATTGAGATTAGCGAATATCGACCAGCTCTTGCTAAGGCATTCAAGGAGTTGAATCTGATTTGGATCGAGAAGTACTTCCGGGTCGAAGCACCGGACATCGAAATACTTTCCGATCCGGAGAAGTATATCATTGAGCCGGGAGGATCTATTTACTTTGCGCTCGAAGGCGAACAAATTGTGGGAACGTGCGCACTCGTCCGAAAAAATAAGAGTACATTCGAACTTGCGAAAATGGCAGTCCGGGAGAGTCACCAGGGGAAACACATTGGGGAAAAGCTTGGGTGTGCCGTTATCGCCAAGGCGAAGTCACAGGGCGCAACAGCCGTTATTTTGGAAACAAACAAGGTATTGATCCCAGCTGTGCGATTGTATGAGAAGCTTGGATTCCTACCCGCGCAACGACCCGCGGGGGATCCGCCTTCACGCTACGAACGATCAAACTTGTACATGCGTTTGGATCTGTAACTCGTTCTATCTTCCTCTTTTCCATTCTGTTGGCAAATCCTTGTCAACAGGCGGTCGTTGAGGCATCGTCGCCAGTTCGATAGCGGTTGCACAAACGGTCCGTACGACCTTTGACATTTTTTCGAAATCTATCTTTTCAATCGAATCAGAAACCTTGTGATAATCCCGATGGACCCCATCGAAGAACAAGGCAATCGGAACGCCTCTTTGCGCGTAATTATAATGATCACTTCGGAAGAAGAAACGATTCGGATCTAATGGGTCATCATACCGGTAATTAAGTTTCAGCTGGTGATAGGATCGATTCACCTCTTCACTTAACTCTCCGAGTATCGTGCTCATTGCTCGCGAGCCGATGACATAGACTTCATCGGGACTCGACAGGTCCTTATTTGCGGGGTCTGTGTCTCCTGCAGCTTTGCTCCTTCCAATCATGTCGATATTTAATTGCGTAACGACGTTCTTTAGAGGAACGGTTGGAAATTCAGTAAAGTACTTTGAACCCAAAAGCCCTTTTTCCTCTCCGGCATGCCAGACGAAAAGCACTGAACGGGAAAGCGGCGGTCCATTACTCAACGCCTCCGCAATGGCAATCATCCCAACGGTTCCCGATCCGTCGTCATCCGCACCATTATAGATCGAGTCGCCGCCGATGGGATTGCCGGTCCCAACGTGGTCATAGTGTGCGCCAATCGCAACGTACTCATTCCTTAGCTGGGGATCGGAACCTTCCAGAATGCCAACCACGTTCTGGGTTTTTTCGTGTGCGACCGCCGTGCCGATCTCGAAGGTTACAACTTTGTCATCGGAGAGAACAAACGACGGAGGAGCAATTCCGGTAAAATTGCTGCTGAACACATCGGCAGCAGTTTCTTTTTCATTGTTGAACAATGCCGAAATCAGTTGGGCGGATGCGGTAATAACCGGAAGCGGAGTGTTGTCGTCATCATCCACCTCCTTTTTTTCTTCAATCCTATCAATAGTCAGTGTCCCACGCTCGGTGCTCGATCGCATCGATCTGTCCCATGACACAAGTTGCCGATATCCAGGTATCATGATAAGAGCTTTCGCACCATGTCTCCGCGCATATCCTGCAGCATTATCCCAATCTTCCCCCTGCGTTCCCGCCATATCGCGACGGCTCAAGCCGATAGGATAACCAGCCGAATAAACAACTATCTTCCCATCCACCTCCACATCCCCAAAAAAATTGATCTTCTTTTCTTTATGAAAATATCCGAAGCCCACGTACACAACCCGGCCCGAGACCTTTGCGACTGACGGCCGGGCCAGAAAATCTTTTCCGAACTCAAACTTCTCGTCGCCCACCATCAGCTTCGTCCGTGCTTCATCGATTTTTGTGCGTCGAAGCAGGATCTGTTGAAAAAATGTCCCGTTGCCCCCTCCGGGTTTGAGCCTCCATCGGGAGAGTTTCGTCGCAATGAACAGCGCAGCAGTGTTCAGCCCGCGAGAGGGGGTATCCCGCCCTTCCAATTCATCCGACGCGATGAACGTGAGATAGTCCTTCAATTGGTCTGGCGTTATTGAATTAGCTGCCTCGTACGATCCAACGGGTTTATAGGCTGCTGCAGAGCTGTCGACAGCAGCCGCGCATACAACGAGAATTAGAAGAAGTCTTTTCATAGGGAACCATCATGGGACAAGAGGTTATTCTGTCTGGTGATGGACGAGGTCATTTCGATACACCTCGCCATTCTTCATAACAAATTGAATATGCTCAAGAAGAGTGATATCATCAAGCGGGTTTCCTCGCACCGCAATGATATCGGCAAATTTTCCCGGAGAGAGCGAGCCAATATCGGCATCCATGGCAAGGGCCTCGGCGGACACGATTGTCGCCGAACGAATCGCTTCCATGGGTGATTGGCCAGCCTGTACATGCAGCTGCAACTCTTCCGCAGCCAACCCATGTGGCATCGTGACCATGTCGCTACCGAGACAGGTTTTCACCCCGGCCTTCATTGCCTTGCGGATATTTTCCATCATCGTCGCAAAGTGTTTCTTTGCAAGCTCGTTTGCTTTACGATAGCCTTCCGAAGCATCTGCGGGGAGATCGCCACCGAGCGCCTGAATCGTGCGCAAAGTCGGCACCAGAAATGTTCCGTGTTGTTTCATCAAAGCAATACCTTCATCGTCGATGAATGTTGCATGCTCGATAGTACGAACGCCGGCCTTGATGGCTGCTTTGATTCCCTGAGCCCCGTGAGCGTGGGCAGAAACAAATTTTCCAAGACGTGTCGCTTCTTCCACTGCGACATGCATTTCTTCATCAGAAAAATGCTGTTGTGTCGGATCGTCTCCTGCCGAGAAGAAACCGCCGGTAGCATAGAGTTTTATCCAGTCCGCACCGAACTTTGAGTCCCGTCGAACAGCCAGTCGCATTTCATCCACGCCGTTGACAATGTTGTCTCCATGCGTCTCGTTCTCCGGGGCAACACCGTTTTCATCGCCATGACCTCCTGTAATGGAAAGAAATCGTCCTGCCACTTTGATCCGGGGACCAGGAAACCAACCACGGTTCACGGCATCGCGGACGGAAACATTAGCATAGTTTGGCTCTCCGCCCCCCGGGTCTCGTATCGTGGTAAAGCCTGAAAGTAGAATTTTCTCAATATTTTTCACACCGGAAAGAGCCTTGTCCGCCGCAGAGCCTCTCCCCTCCCAATCAAGAAAGTGGCAATGCATATCCACCATCCCGGGCAGAACTGTCGCCTCGGAAAGGTCAATAACAATTGCATCAGCCGGGATCTCGACGGTACCTACCGCCTTGATCCGATTGTTTTCCACCAGAATCACTGCGCGGTTGAGCACTTTTCCCGTGGTGACTTCGATTAGGCGGCCACACTTGACAGCAGTAATCGTTGCAAAGGAAGAAGCGATAGACAATATACCAATAAGGAATAGACCAAAAAATCGTCTCATATTTCTCCGCCGTGTGAATGCAAAGGAACGCCGGGCCCGTTTTGACCCGGCGTTTGGAACAACATGCTACTGGCCAGTGGAAGTTGGTGGATTCATAGGGGGTGGTTGGATTGAAGACTGGGGTCCTTTTGGCTTGTAAATATTGAAGCCGATCAAGCCACCAAGAAGCCCAAACAAAGGATCGATAATAAGCGAAGTTCCAAATGAAATGAGTGTGCTCATCAATCCAAGTTCGGCGGAATGCGCAAAACTTTCTTCCATTTGGTGCAGTGCTTCGGGGGGTAACTTATCCCCCAGGATGTTCAGCAGCATCCCCTGCATTGCTTCTCCCGCAACATTTCCAATGAGAAGCAGCAGGATGACGTTCAGCACTGTGCCAACAAGGGCACCGAATAGACCCGCCAACGCCCCAAGTTGGAGGGCATCGCTATTGGTCAGTTCAGGTCCCGTTGGAGGAAGGTCCTTCTTGTAAAGAAAAACAGCCATAAATCCGCCGAACATCACTCCAGCACAACACAGACAATTGACGAAATTAAGGACTGGAATTGCAGAGATACCTCCGATAATGATCCCGCCATAGATCGCGGGCAGAAGTTTACTCGGTTTCTCAGGCATGGGGTTAACCTTTTTGAATGTGAACGGATGGTGGTGAGAAAAACATTTCTGTCAACGCCGCCGTTGCTGATGGTATAATCAGCAAGGGGGTAATCAGTCCGAAGAAACCACCTGTGATGGCACGAGTAACAAGACTCGATCCGTAAAGTCCCAGAATATTCAGTCCGACATCAATAACAATCGGGAGAACAGCAGCAAGAAGCAGTATTTGAGAAGAAACTCTCCCTTGAACAGCCCGTTTGACAAATGGGAATAATATCGTGCCCGTCAGGAATCCAAAGTAAATGGAGCTACAGCGTGCACACACGGCAAGCGGCTCGCCGTGCAAATGGAAAGATCTGCTATCGATTTGGTGGCAAATCGTGGAATAGAACCGCAAAAGCAGAGTGCCAGAACCGTGTGAGATTCCTCCTATTGAGGTCAATAGCGGTACGACAGCGATCCCTGCGCACCACACTAGCGAACCAAAAAGAATTACGACATAAGCAAGTTTTGTAAGACGCATCGTGCCGGATACTGTTGGTTGACTGATATTAGGATGAACGACAACTGTGAGGCTTGAGTGCAGGAAATCCGGTAGCAAAACTCCGGTGCGTCAACATACTTCAAAATCATTCAAGAGTCAAGAGCTTGTAACTATAAGGAGATAACGGGTTACGGGTCAGGGGTGATTGAGTCATGACAGACCATTATGCATATACGCTTCATCATGTATACTTGCTCATCGGAAAACAGACATTCGCATTTTCACGATTGGCGATTTTTGGCCAGACATTGTCCCTGTGGAAAAAAATCTCCAAGAGAACTGTAAGTTCATATTTTGTGAAGGAAAAATTTCTTCTCTCAAGAAACACCTTGACTTCGTAAATCGCACGTTGTATATTCACCGCACGCTACGATCTTTTTCAAACAAGTTACAGTATGTTTTTCTCCGAATCAACGATGCTGTAACACCCTCTTACTTCATGCAGATCGTAGGCCGATAAACCCCGAGCTTCTTTAGGAAGGTAATTGCGCTCCAAAATGAAAAGCCGACTGCATTCTCCCCCATAAACAACCCCACTTCTCGTTCAAAGAATTTATCTCTGCACCATCTGTTGTCAAAGGATTACCACATGGAAAGAAATTCCCCCCAGGTATCGTTCGATCTTCGTTTAGCTGCAAAAAGAATCCAAACGAACAAGAAATTAGGAATCAGTGAGTCCATTCTGGACCTCGCACTGAACTGCCGCGACTATTACGGCGAGAACGACCTGGCGGCCGACGTGCTACGATCGAAATATCTTGCTCCGAATGAGCAAGGACCAATGCACATGTGGCATCGAGTTGCAAGAGCATTGTCTTCCGTGGAGAAAGAAAAGGATTTCTGGTATGACAAGTTCCTTTCCCTGTTGTTTGACTTTCGATTTGTCCCGGGAGGACGGGTAATGCACGGAGCAGGTCGTGAAGAGTCCCAGCGACGACCCACCCTTGCGAATTGCTATGTGATTCCTATAGAAGACGATAGCCTGGAGGGGATATATCACTGCATTACGGAATCGGCGATGGTCTACCGGACAGGTGGAGGTGTGGGCACCGATCTGTCCGTCCTCAGACCGGAAGGGTCCCCAGTCAACGCGACCATCGACCATTCTCCAGGTGCGACCGCATTCATGAATCTGTTCAGCGAAAGCACGAACACGGTGTCCCAGGCCGGTCGACGAGGAGCGCTCATGCTGACAATCCGTGTTGACCATCCCGACGTTGAGAAGTTCATTACCATCAAGAATGATCCTCGTCGTCTGAAGGTAAAGCATGCAAATGTCAGCGTTTTGATGACCCATGAGTTCATGCAGGCGGTAATGAATGATGCACCGTTTGATCTCCGCTGGGGAGGCAAGGTGTACAGAACAGTCAACGCAAAAGAGCTCTGGTACAAAATCATCAAAAGTGCTCATGCATCCGCAGAGCCGGGAATCATCTTCTGGGATACGATGAAGGAATACCATAATGTGGAATACGCGAATCCCCTGACGAGTACAAACCCGTGCGGTGAACAACCCCTTGCATCCTACACCGCCTGTAATCTCGGCAATATTAATCTCAGCAAGTTTGTGGACGAACAAGGAACATTCGACTACGATGAGCTGGCGGATGTGACGCGCGTTGCGACAAGGTTCATGGACAATATCATCGATTACAATATGGAAAACCACGCGCTGGAGAAAATCAAGCGGGCAGTGTCTTCCGATCGACGTATCGGTCTCGGAATCACCGGACTGGCCGATGCGCTATTGATGATGAAGATCAAGTACGACACACAGGAAGCGTTGGATGAAACCGAAAGAATTATGAGCGTTATCCGCGATGAATCGTATCGTACCTCCGTGGAACTTGCCAAGGAAAAAGGGGCTTTTCCACTCTTCAATTGGGATGGGTACTCGCAAAGCAAGTTTGTTCAGAGTCTCCCTTCAGATATCCAGGACAACATCAAAGTGCATGGTATCAGGAATAGCACAGTCATTACGGTACCACCAGTCGGCACCGGATCGATTGTCGCCCAGACAAGTTCCGGTATTGAGCCAATTTTTTGCACGAGCTACCGACGGCGCGTGAAAAACCATGATGGCGAGTCATTCTCAGAATATAAGGTCTATCATCCCCTCGTGCAGAAACTGTTCACTGATGACGAGCACCTCCCAGACTACGTAGTGACAGCACACCAGATCGACCCATATTTCAGGGTTCGTATGCAAGGAGTGATTCAGAAGTATGTGGACAGCAGCATTTCATCAACAGTAAATCTGGCAGAAGAAGTAAGCGTTGACACAGTGGCTGACATCTACCTCACAGCGTATAAGTCCGGTCTAAAGGGAATCACCGTTTATCGCGAGGGAAGTAGAGAGGGTATCTTACAAACCGAAGAATATGCTCGAAAACAAGAAGCGACATTAGCAAAAAACGATGATCGGAAAAAAGGCCCTCGGACGAGACCATCAACTACTTTTGGTGTGACGGAACGGATCAAAACAGGAGAGGGTAACCTCTACGTCACGATCAATGAAGACGAGAGGGGGCTTTGTGAGGTTTTCACAACGATCGGCAAAGCGGGCGGAAGCGCACCTGCTCAGTCGGAAGCGATTAGCCGTCTCATATCACTTGCATTGCGGTCGGGCATCGAACCACGGGATATAATCAAGCAATTAAAAGGAATCGCAGGCCCGACACCTGTGTGGGATGGGAATGGAGGACAAATTCTATCCACGCCAGATGCGATCGGAAAAGTGCTGGAGCGGTACATAGAAAACAGAGAACAACTCCGCCATTACAGGGAAATCGACAACTCACAAAAGCTTGTCCTTCCCGGAAACGGTTCTTCGACCTCTTCGAAACAACAGACTCGTACAACATGCCCGGAGTGCGGGTCAACAGTGGAGCATATGAGCGCATGTGTGGTCTGCTATAACTGCGGCTGGAGCAAGTGCTGACACAAATCGGATGCAGTATAATGAAAAAGCCCCTCCTTATGGACGGGCTTTTTTCATGATGATCCTGAGGAAGAAAAATCAAATGTGTATCGATACTCGGCGCCGAGCATGGAGCTGAGCGTTAATTGGATACCGCGGACATTGCGGTACAGTGGCAACTGTCCGAAAATCCTGAACAGTGACGGCCCGTCCGCATATCCGATCCCGGGCATCAGATCGTAGTAAGTCCCCCCGGTAGCATTTAGAAATCTTCCGTTGGAATAGTCAACACTTGAGAATCGACCTCTTAAGAACAGCGACCCCGAGAAATTCTGACCGAATCGGTATTCGCCCCCCGTGTGAACTGAAAGTTCATTTCCGATCCTGTATGCATTGAAGTTCGATGCTGAATAGCGGAACTGCACGGACATCAAGATGTTCAAACCTAATGCCGGATCGTTGTACATTCCAAACCCCCACGCAATCAATGCCGGAGCTCCGGTTCCCGGCTGGAGATCAATCGACAGCTGCGATCCCTGATGCTCTTCTGTATAACTGCCCGTTGGCAGGCTTGCACCACCTCCAACAGCGATTTCATACGGGTTTGAAAAGGAGGCGGCAACCACGCGGTACTTGGCAAGAGCCACTACATCACCGACGCCAGACCCTCGAAAGGCGGCAGTTTCCTTTTGGATGGTCCCCCCAATGTTGCTGACAACGGTGATTTCCCTCTCCTTATCGCTATAGGTGAGAAGACAGAGGAGGGAGAGATCGGGTTGCAAGCCGTATTCCGCCAGCAGATTGAAATACCCGACCGTTGCTGTTCTGGCCAGCGGATCATCGATACGAACAGTCTGCTGGTAGGCAGTCGTAATCGAATTAACCTGATAGTTCAAACTGACGGCGAGTGATTTGAAAGTTTGTACGCTTGTTTCAAGCCCACCGAGGGATGACGCACCGACAGTACAGCAACCTTGTGTGTTGGCTCGTTGAAAGTTCACCAGAGTAGATGTGACAACCAGTGATCCGATCCAAAACGTCCGCATTATCACCGATACTCGATAAAGATGTCGAGCGTCTTCGTCATGGAACCCCCGGCATTGTCCGCAACAGTGACCTGAATAAAGTTTGGTCCGGCGCAACAGTAGGAAGCGGTGTAGCGGATGGATTCTCCTTCACCGATGATGTCACCGGTGGAAGCAACCCATCGATAAGTGAGTGGTTGTCCGTCCGGATCGTCGGCCACGACAGTGACGTTGGAGCTTTGTCCTACGCGCATTCGGTCCGGCGATGCGATCAATGTTATGATACGTGGATTCTGATTTCCCGCCGCTGAGTCTGGAGCGTCAGGGGGTTCCACGCAACCAGCGGCGAAGGAAAGGATAAAGACCGGGAGAAGAGATTTAACGAAGGCTTCAATAATCATAAGAGCTTCTTTATCTTTTTCTCAAAATCCTGTTTCTGCATCATTCCAACCACTGTCTCTATTATGTTTCCATTTTTATCGACGAAGACGGTAGTAGGAATAGCGTTCCTTCCACCGAAAGCAAGGTAGAGATCCTGGTCTCCGATGACGATGGGATATGCCACTTTGTTCTTTGCAAGAAAAGGCTTGACCTTCCCCCAGCCATCGCTGTCCAGTGAAACGCCGACGATTTCTAATCCTTTTGACTTATACTTGTCATAGATCTCTGAGAAGCCGGGCATCTCGACAACGCATGGCCGGCACCATGTCGCCCAAAAATTCACGACAACCACTTTTCCTGCAAGCTTGCTCATGGTGACTGGTTGGTCATCAGCGGACCGGAGGCTAAACTCAGGTGCTTTCGTTTGTGAGCATGATTGCCCGGTAACAAGGATGAACGAGAGAACAATGAGAAACAGAGTTTGCATAATGCGCATAGAGGCCTCTTTCATGATGATGTGGTGCATATTTCTTGACTTCATTTGTAACAATGCAGACAGGAAAATTACTCCCGAAAAGGGCCTCGCATCGGAACTATTTTTGACTGATTCCCCTTTTCACGGGAAAGGGCCACAACCCAATGATCTCAAACAGGAAGACGCAGAGATCTTCAACCTCCATGCCATCCGCTGAAAGCAATACCGCCTTCGTTCATATTACAACCCCTGGACTTGGAGAGAGCACTCTATGAGCCAAGGCGGACTTATCCTCAATACAATACGTCGCCCTCTGACATCCTGGGAGAAACGACAGTATTAGGCTTATCAAAGATCTATGTTTGGAGCCAGCATGCAAGAATTGAATATTTCGGGTGCCCAAAAACCAATAATGGGACAGTTTGGATGTGTGGTTTCTCTGAAATCAAATCAAGCGAGGAGAATACGGACTTCTTTTTCCGTTGTATGAAAAACACTCACCAGCTTCTCGATAATGGGGTCGACATCGAATAGTGATTCTTCTTTTCCCTTCATTTCCAACGTACCAGCGATTTCTGCAACCCGGACGGCTCCGGTGTTGAGGCTGGAGCCCTTGAGCGTATGTGCAACCCGCGTGAAGGTACCTGCGTCCCTTGCACAACTGAGCTTTCGAAGTTCGGCGATTGCCGCAGCTCCTTCGGTCAGGTAGTCGCCAAAGAATGAGTTGAGAAAATCAGGATCATCATCTCCGACCAGGTCTCTCAGCCTTTCAAGTGTTGCGCGGTCAAGTATTTCTTGATTTAACATACGTTCCTCCCTTCCATCAACTTCTATTACCTCATAGAATTGATGCCAACAAGAAATCACTCTGGAACTGTGGTCTAGCGTTCCAGAATCCCTCCTGGTGGAACGTTCTGAAGAAAATTCAATGGATGGGCAACTCCTTGAGGGCTTCCTTGAGGGGGAGTCCGTCAATATCGTCCGGGAATGGAATCCCCACAAGCCTCGCTAATGTTGGAGCAACATCGACGCTATGGACTCGCCTTGAAAATACTCCGGCGTTGACACCTATTCCCAGGATCGCAATCGGAATCCGGGTATCATAGCTATACACCGATCCGTGTGATGTTCCTTTGTTGTGAGAAGTCACCAGGCAGTATTCGCAAAATTGAACCTGAACGTCTTCTCCTCGCGCACTGTAATAGCTCCGCCGAAATTTGTTTATGTCCCCCTCGCTTTCATTTGGTTTCATGCTCAGCGTACGACGAGGATATACTTCAACAACCTCATTAACTCTTATTAGTCCATTCCGAATAGCTTGTTCAAAAGAACTGCTATCGAGTCCCGCGTTCATTGCCGCTCGATAATCCAAAAACCCGTTCCGATCAACGAAGGTCGCTTGTTCTCCCGTATTGAGGCTGAGTGCTTGATTCAGGGAGTCGAGGAGCGGGTATAAACATTCCCGTGGGTCAACCCTCTTTCCGGAAGAGCCCGAAATGTTCATGAACTCTGGAAGAGGCATAACACCATGGTCTGCACTCAACGCAATCACGTATAGATCATGTCCCAATGCACTGCGAACCTGGTCGATGAACGTCCCAAGACTTTCATCCAGTCTTACAAGGTTATCATGCATTTCATGGCTGTCCGGGCCGTAAGAGTGGCCGATATAGTCGGTGCACGAAAGGGAAATGCAGAGGAGATCGGGAGAAGTACCGCGGCCTAACTTTTCGTTTGTAACTGCCGCGAAGGCAAAATCGAGAACTAGCTCATCCCCGTATGGAGAAGTGAGAACTTGAGAGGTTTTTTCTTTCTCTGTAAATATATGGGGAAAAGAACTGTTTCCTCCCCGATCAGATTCACCAAGAAGTTCGTCCGGTCCGTTGACTGCATAGTGCGCAGACGGCAGGAGTTTCGTCCAGGCACTGGGAACATTTCTCTCAATCCAGCCACTGGCGTTTAAGTCCCGTACCCACTTGGGCAGCCTTGACATGTAGTACGATGATGTCACCATATGTCCCGATTGTTGGCTGTACCAAAACACCCGATCCGGATTCTTACCCCCCAAGAGAATTGCCGCTCGATCTTTTGCGGACACCGAGACTACTTTGGAACGAGAGTCTGCAGCCTTGATCCAATCACCAAGTCCTGTTCGGAGGAGATTTCGTGGCGACCGGTTCCCGCCTTCTCCTTCAACAGGGCGAGCCGAACTGTCTTCAACGCAGTACACGGCAGCTCGTGTAACAGGATCAATCCATTCGTTCCCGGCTATTCCGCTGTTCCTCGGGTACGAGCCAGTTCCCAGAGTAGCGTGGCCGGGACCGGTCTCACTGGACGCATAATTCAAGTCAGCATTCGAAAAGACTGCACCGGTGGAGAGCTGCTTCAAACCGCTTGTATACTCTGCGCGATACCGATGGAGATAATCGGCGCGCATCTGGTCAATGGAAATGAGAATAATCAGACGAGGACGATCAGCACTTGGCTGAATGCAGCCTTGGAGGAGGGATGCAATACCGAGTATGAGGATGAGGATGAGGCTTTTTCCAGGCATTGGTTCTACCGATAGTGTATTCATTGCAATGTGATCGAGCGGTGAACATACGGAGAACTCAGCCGAAAGGCAAAGTGAGTGTTTATTGAAACCATTCTACAATCTTCCCTACACATCTCTCGCTAATACGTTATTATTACCTAGTTTGAACTTCTTTGTCAGGAAAAGAGCGGTTTCCGGTGTCCCCTCACAACCCACAAAGAAGGGCTTGCTTGGCCCAGTTCTTGTAACCTTTCTTAGCGTGTCATTACATCTGCATCCACAAATTCGCAAAGAGAGGCCATGAAAGATAGACTCTTCTACCCTGCTATCGCGTTGATGAACAGGCTCACGTATTTCAAAAAATTCTTGTTGGTATTGGGCTTGCTCGCAGTTCCGTGCGGGGGATTGCTCTATTTGCTAACAGCGGAACATGACAAACAGATTAACTTTACCTCTAAAGAGATTCTCGGTATTCAGTACAACGAACATCTACGCCAGTTCTTGAGCGCTCTTCAAGAGCATCGCAAGTATTCTGTTTCTTTCTTCTTCGGCGATACCAGCGCCGCTATCGGGATGCAGCGGAAACAGGCCGAGATCGAACAGGCAATTGCACGTGGAGATGTTGCAACATCAGTTGCAGGCGATGAGTTTTCGACGCACGAAAGTTGGAAGAATATCAAGATGAGTTGGCGGAGTTTGAAAGGGCGGGCTTTCAGCAATCGTTTGGACAAGAGCGAGGAGCTCCATTCGGCTCTCAGTAAGGACATCCTTTCTCTTATCGTTCATGTGGCAGACTACTCCAATCTGACTCTCGACCCTGACATCGATTCGTACTATCTTATGAATCTTACGACTGCCAAAGTACTTCACCTGGCTGAGGTGGTCAACAAATCGCGCAGTCTGTTGATGTCCATGGCCACGATGTCCCTTCTCACTCCCCAACAGCGAATCGACTTTACGGTGCAGCTTGGGGTAACGAGGTCTCTGATGAATGACATCAGCGAAGGGGTGAGGAAGGTGTACTCCGTGAACTCAGGGATTGCACCATACATCGACCCGACCTTCATTGAACTCAGGTCAAGCACTGACGAATTTGTTGATGCGGTAACAAACGAAATCCTCTCGGGCGAGGCTCCAGCCAATCGATCAAACTACGCTGACTTGGCAGACAAATCTGTGGCAGCATCGTTCAAAGTGTATGACGCTGAGTCAAGGGTTCTTGCGCAGCTCCTGCAAGCGCGGCTCGATTCCTACATCCAGCGGCGTTTGCAGACTCTGGTTTTCACACCACTAGTGTTCTTCCTGGTTGCCTATCTCTTGATGGGATTTTATCGTTCCGTGCGCCTCTCGGTGTATTCACTTGAGAGCGTCGCAAAACAACTCAGTTCCGGAAGCATGACAGAAACTGTCCGGCTTTCTTCCCGCGATGAACTTGGTCAACTCGGTCAATCCTTTAACCAGTTGGCCGTGAGCTTGATCTACCGGAACAAACAGTTAGAAGAAAGCAAGATGTTGCTGGAAGCGAGCAACAAACAACTTCGTGAGGCACAATCGGCACTGGTGCAGGGTGAAAAGATGGCCTCGCTTGGTCAGATGGTCGCCGGCATCGCGCATGAAGTAAATACCCCGCTGGGTTACGTCAAGAATAATATTGAAATGATGATTGCAAATCAGGTCTCTATTAACGAGGCCCTAACGAAATTCCGTCTTCTGCTTGATATGCTGGTGAACGGTCAGGAGGAAGGCCTTGAACAAACTGTGGAAGATCTTGCTGATATCGCAACGCGCCTTGAGCGGGACAATGTTCTTGGCGATATCGAGATGATGCTGACACAGGCACTGGGCGGCACCGAGCGGATTCAGGAACTGATCAAGAACCTCCGGGACTTCTCAAGACTCGACGAAGCCGATTTTGCGAAAGTGGATATCAATAAGGCCATTGATTCAACACTCGTCATCGGTCGAAGCGCAATCAAGAATAAGGCGGTTGTGCGAAAGGATTATCAACAGAACCTGATTGCTGAGTGTTACCCCGCTCAGTTCAACCAGGTGGTCTTGAACCTTCTCGTTAACGCGGCCCAGGCGATCGAAGGCGAAGGCGTCATCACGATCAAAACGTACAAAGAACCGGGAGATCCTGACATGGCTGTTGTCCGTATCAGTGATACAGGCAAGGGAATCCCCAAAGATCATCTTGCAAAGATCTTTGAACCATTCTTCACGACCAAGCCTGTCGGAGAGGGAACGGGGCTCGGTCTTTCAATTGCTTACAAGATCATTGAGAAACACGGGGGTTCTCTCACCGTCAGTAGTGTTGTTGGGCAGGGAACCGAATTCACGATAAAGATCCCGGTCACACAACGACAGTTATCTCCAGGTCAATCCAGAGCAGCGTAGTACAATGATTCCAGACCACCCATTTTTGACTACTGAGAAACAATGACCCAGCAGACCTCAAATATCCTATTCGTTGACGACGAGCCAATGATCTTGTCGTCGCTCAACATGTTGTTCAAACGACATTATAAGGTGTTCATGGCGGAAAATGGTTTCGCTGCCCTCGACATCATCCGCTCCGTTCCAATCAAGGTCATTATCAGTGACCAGCGAATGCCGGGCATGCTTGGTCATGAACTTCTGCGTGAGGTCAAGGAACTATCCCCAAACACGGTACGAATGCTCCTGACGGGCTATTCTGATCTGGATGCGATCATCGGTTCGGTGAATGCCGGCGAAATCTTCCGGTTCATCAACAAACCGTGGCAGAGCGATTTCATGCTTCATGTCGTGAAGCTAGGCGTCGATATCTACGATAAGATCACAAACATCCAGGTGCAGGAACTGAGCAAGGAGGCGGTGACGACCGAGGGAGAACCTGCCTCCGGGCGGAGTGTCCATATAGAGGTGGAGGAAGAGAACTCCCGTGTAATGTTTATCGACTACAATGAAGAGCAAACAAATAATCTGATCGATAAATTCCAGCACGCCTATGATGTCGTTGGCGTAAATTCAGTTGATGACGCTTTTGCCCAACTCGCGAAGAAGCCGGTATCGGTCATCGTCAGTAATGTCAGTTTCGGTGAGGTCGACGGTATTAGCTTTTTAGATACGATTCGCCGTGAATACCCCAACATCGTCACCGTCATACTGACAGAAGTACGCGACGCAACGCTTGCGATACGATCGATCAACGAACTCAATGTCTTCCGTTATCTCGTTCGTCCTGCGCAGGAACAGCAGATCGAAAAGACTCTGCAGATGGCAGTCGAGCGAAGCAAGGCGTATCAAAGGAATCCAACGCGGAACGTCCGTCAGACAGCAGAGAAAATATCCCCAACGACGTTCACTACCACGCCGGATGAAAGCTCGTTGCGTTTGCGACTGCGGGCGGCCCAGGCGCTCCTCGCAAAGTCCAAGTTGAAGGACAAACTCAACCCAAACTAGGTCATTCGTATGCACCACGCTCCCCAGCATGAAAAGAACAAACGTCACGATCTCTTGCGCGTGCTACACCGCGTCGATGAATTCGTCAAGGGCGGCAATTTTGGAAACGCGGTGAAAGCTCTTGCGGAGGCCGAAGAAGACGATAGCGCATCGGGCCCGCTGAAAGCTCTGTTGCATCGCCTTCAACTCGGGCTCGATTTCCGGGAAAAAGATAATCTGGAGGGCGCCGAGGTAACGGTTGCTCTCTCACCTATCATTGCAAGTCTCCGGTATTTTATTGCGCTCGCTGGACGCGATGCGGTCGGCTCCCCTGCTTCCGGTAACGAACTTGACGTCGAGAGCCTGAAACAAAAAGCAGCCGAAGCATTGGATGCCTCTCCCATCGAGGCGCTCAACTGGATTGCCCGGGCATTGCAAGAATCGCCGGAAGACGAAGAGTCCCTCCTCCTTGAGGCAAAGATAAGAGCCCGCGTCGAACTGCTTCGAAAAGCTCGAGAAAACAAGGTGAGGGCAGAAGAAGAAGAAAAGTCTGGCAGGCGAAAGCTCTTCGATGTGGACGCAACGGAGCGCGAGGCGGTTGCGAGAAAAGTCATGGAGGAAGCATCCCGGCAGGCGCGCGAACACAAAATCCGGCACAGCCTCCAAAAGGTTCGGGAGTCGCTTCGCAACGGTCTTCATGAGAATGCTCTTGGACAATTGGCCGTCGTTCAAGCATTGGATCCTTCAAATGAAAATGTTGTTAGTTTGCATCAGCAAATCCTTGGCCGAATGAAAAAGGCGAAGGATGGCACATCCGAGAGTGATCAAAAAGTTGCGGAAGGATTCAAGACGTTGATTCGGAAGGAAATTGATAAGGCGGAGACCCATGCGAAGCATCGACAATTTGAAGAAGCATTTCGCGTTCTCACACAGGCGTACCGCATCGACCCTGTCAGTGCGCCGCTAATTGAGTGCGAGAATCGGGTCATTGAAGCGCGTGAGGAAGCGTTCAAGCTGGAGGAACATCATCGCCTAGAATCCGAGAAGGAACATCTACGCCGCGAAGAGGCGGTAGTCAACCATCTCAGCGATGCGGAAATGGTTGCCAAACTAAATAAAGATCTCGAAGAGGCAAATGTTCGACATCAGGAAGAAATCGCCTTTTTGATCGTTGGTATTGCGAAAGCGTACGGTTATGCCCGCATCAACTTCACCGAAGAAGCGCTTGCTGAGTTGGGAAGTGCCCTCAGCCTTGTGAAACCGGATCAATTCGCCGTCCACCTGCCAAAGCTTGAAGAAATTGACGACAGTGCAATGACCGAAGCAGATGAGGATGTTCAGCAGCCTGATGGTGCTGAGCCTTCCCAGGATGCGAAGGCCGTCCTATCACTTTACTCTCCTTTTGGAGAAGACGATCAGGGAGAAGATCCATCACATAATGGCGGACCGGTTGCTACTGATATGGAAAACCTCACCCTCCCTCAAATAGAGACAGAACAACAACTGAAATCAGGAGAGGGAGAAAAAGAGAATATCGCGGTCGAAATGAGTTTGAAGACTGCGCGAGAGTGCTTGTCCCGTGAAGAGCTGCCCGAAGCAATGGCATGGGTGGAATATGCTCTCCGTTTTGCGGGAAACCGTCCTGATGTTATGCAACTGCGGGATGAGTTAGATCGAAAATTCAATGAGTGGCAGTCCGTAAAGGCAAACCAACAGGGGCCGCTGGTCATTCATTTGCACTTAAGCAACGCCTTTGATCTCTTGATTCAGGGGAAGACGAAAGAGGCCCTCCAAGAAGTCAACTCTGCCCTGGCAATAGAACCAAACCACCAGGAAGCCCTTTCACTGAAGGCACAGGTTCTCCGCAAAGTGGAGTAGCCTCCACTCATTCATAGCGGAGCGACTCCACAGGATCAACAGCAGCCGCTTTCCTCGCAGGGAACACGCCTGCCAAAAGTCCTATCGTGCCGAGGATACTTGCAGTAACAATCATGATCGTGAGCGATAAGACCGGTTTTCCGAGGAATTGCATTGGACCGTCGTCGGACGGAATCAAATGCACCCCGGCGATAACTCCATAAGAAAAGAGAAACCCGATTCCTCCTCCAACAAATGCCAGCAAGAGCGCCTCAAAGACAAACTGAGCAAGAATATACGAGCGCTTGGCGCCAACAGCCATCCGAATACCTATTTCCCTCGTTCGCTCCTTCACCACCACATACATGACGTTCGCGACTCCAACTCCAGCTATCAGCAATGTTAGAAATCCCACTGAGCCCAGGAATATCTGTATCCCGATTGAGATCTTCGCCCCTATTTTTTCATCTTCAATAAAGTCCCAAATGTAGAGCGTTCGTTCATCGGTTGGATCGAAGTTGTACTTCCGCGCAAGTACCCGAAATATCTCTTTTTTGACCTCCTCTTGCTTGCTCGGATCCACGGGACGGACAAGAATGGAGTTTACCCGCGTTGGCCCATACATCGTTCTGAAAGTGCTGTAGGGAATAATTGCCCGCTCAACGTCCGGACCATTGTTCATGCTCGTTTGTATCTTTGTTTGCATAATGCCAATAACGGTAAAGGGAACCCCGTCAAGAAACAGTGATTTCCCAACGGGAGCTTCCTCTTTGAAAATATCCTTTGCAATCTTCGACCCTAGAAACAACACGCGTCGTTGTCGTCCCACGTCCACGTCTGTCAGGAATCTCCCTGCTGCCATCGGATACATGTTCCGCATCTCTTCAAAGGACGGATTTACCCCCTCACATTCGGTATTCGTCGAGAATTTCCCATAGGTGAGCGTGACAAACTTCCGGTACTGAGGACTGATCATATCGATTGTCGGTATCGCCTCCTTGAGCATCGCGGCGTCCTCCTCCACCATCCTTATCTTCCTCCCCTTCGGCATTCCTGCAAACTGCTTTCCTGTTTCGCCGCCATAGAGAATCATGATCCTATTCCCTGCATTTATCAATCCTCTCTGCATCTGAATCGTTAATCCTTCGCCAAAGGAGAGGAGCAGCACTACAGCCACCGTGCCCCAGGTAATTGCGATCATGGTCAGGAAGGCACGGGTCTTATGGGCCAGAAGGTCGTGAACAAAATTTAGAAAGAGTTCTCGCCACATGTGGGTTCCGCTTCAAGTCCTCAAACAGTCGACAACATTCAAATTCGCCGCCCGGCGTGCCGGCATCAATCCGGCAGAGAGGGCAACCACGGAGAGGACACCGGCCGTTGCAGTGGCAACTTCCACCGACAACTCGGGAGCCCCCACAAATTCCTTGATGGGAATGAATTGTAATACCTGGATAATTCCCGCTGCAACAAGAAACCCAATGAACGAACCGATACCGACGATAAACAGAGTTTCCAGGAAGAACTGACCGAGTATCGTCGACCTTCGTGCACCCACCGCCCGTTTGATTCCGATCTCTTTGATTCGTTCCTCAACAACAATGTACATGATATTCGCAACCCCGATGCCTCCCACCCCTAACGTCACCGTGCCGATCAGTCCCATAAAAATGTTGAATGCCAGAAAGAAATAAAAAATGAATTCATCGAATTCCGTCGTATCCCAGATCCAGATCGCATCCTTGTCCGCGGGATCGAACTTATGTCTCTTCCCGAGAACCTCCCTGACTTTCGTTTGCACTTCTTCGTAGCGCCGCGGGTCTTTCGGTTGGTATATCAGGTTGCTCACGTAGGGGTTGCCGAACACTGACACAAATGTTGTTGCGGGGATGAAGACCCTGTCCTGATCGCGTCGGTTGTAGGATGAGTTTTGGGTCTTTTTCATCATCACTCCCACCACCAAGAATGGAACATCGCCGACAGTGATGATTCTTCCAATCGGATCAGTTTCTCCGAAGAGCAAATTCTTCACTTCATCGCCAATCATGGCCACACGCCGTCGTTCGCGAATATCGAGATCATTCAGAAAGCGACCACCACGCTCGGCAATGACATTGCGAATATTTCCGTAGGCTGGATAGACACCAGCGACTGCCGGGTTAATAATGTTCTCCCCGACACGAGCGGCAATATTGTTGTTGCTGTACTCCGGACTGATCGCCGCAATTTCAGGAACCTGCCGTTCCAACAGCCAGGCGTCCTCTTCCATCAGGCGAATAGGGCGTCCTGTCCCGAATCCTTCAAATGACTTCGTCGTTCTGCCCGGGAACATAATCGCGATACTTTCTCCTATGCCGTGCATGTTGATCCCGATTTGCCGCTTGAACCCCATGCCGAACGCAAGGAGAACGATGATGGAAACCGTTCCCCAAACAATTCCGAACACAGTCAGAAATGTCCGGAGCTTTTGAGAACGGAGGTCTCGAACAAATTCCGACAAGGTGGAAAGAAAACTGTTGATCATGAGGGGAGTCTATTCAATTTTCTTGATCGGTCTCTCCAGGAGTGAGTCGCCCGCCACCAGTCCTTGCACAACCTCCACACTGATTGCATCGCTCAGTCCAGTCTTGATGAATCGATCCTCGGGCATCCCTCCTGGTCTCGGAATCCGCACAAACGCAGAGTCGTTGCGAAATGTCACTACTCGCTCTGGAATAAGCAGCACGCTGTCTTTCCGTTGGATAATGATGTTTGCATTTGCCGAATACCCGGCGCGAAGTACCGCGTTGCTTGTTTCGGGAATAGAAATCTCAATCGGGAAGACAGTCGCGTTTTCCTTCTTCTCCGCTTTCAGTGAAATCTTGGTCAGACGACCGTTGATCTTGTCCGCAGGGAGTGCTCCCACCTTTAGTTCCACCTCCATCCCTTCCTTCAATCTCCCGACGTCAATTTCATCCACCGTGCCTTTGAACAGAAGCCGCTTCATGTTCGCCATTTTCATCAGCACCGTCCCTTCCTGAAACGAGGTGAGCGGGGTGACCGGGTCCCCCACTTCGACCGTCTTCGACAATACATAGCCATCGATCGGCGCTTTGATGATTGATTCGATATGCGTGCCGCCGATCGTTACTTTTCCACTTTCAAGAAGTGCCAGACGCTCTGTTGCTATGTTGAGGCGAAGGCTTTCTTCATCATACTTCCTGCTGAACTCATCGTAATCCCGGGTGGAGATCAAGTTCTTGCTGTGCAAAGCCTCCTGTCTGACTTTTTCCTTTTCCATGTTTGACAGTTCAACCTGTGCAAGCTCCACATTTCTCTTTGCCTCTGCAAGTTCCAGAGGAGTTGGCTCAGGGCGGACTTCCAGCAGCGGTTGACCGGCCTTGACGTATGTCCCGGCGTCGGCAAAAATCTTGCTGACTGCACCTGAGACCTTTGATTTGATGGAAACCTCATTCTCCGGCTCGACAGTGCCAATCGCCAGAGCTTTATCCACTATGTTGCCACGTTCCACTTTTACCTTCGTCAAGGCATCGCTCGTCTCGGAGCCGGAACTGCCAAACATCAAGAAGGCGCCGATAACAAGAACCATTGCCCCGGCCGTTGAGAAGAAAATTTTCTTTTTCATAGTCATTTACCTGTGTGGGATAGCTTGCGCTACTGAACGAGACGGCTGAACGATTTGCAACCGAACATTGTTACGAATCTGAACGGTAAATTGTTACGACGAACAGATTTCACATGTTTCTTCTCGTTGTTAGACTCCTTTTCCTCCACTTTCGTTTCAGAAAGTTGCGGCAGGTTTCTATGTATCTTAATGCTGTTATCATGCTCAGTTTCTTTCTCGTCTTTGCTCATTCAGCATGCCGGGATGCCGAGGGCAAGGTTGCATCTAAGGCAACTGCGAAGGGATTTGATCGGTCATTCATGCGGGGTGTTAACCACGCGCACATTCACCGCCGGGGACACGGGTACGGCTCTGCTATTTCAGCAAGGGAGCTTGATTCTCTCTTTCGCATTGGTGTGAACTGGATCGCGATTATGCCATACGGCTATCAGCGGGGAGCCGCCGCCGATAAGGTACTTGGATTCCCCGGGCATGAAGGTGAAAGCGAATTCTTCACGCACCTTGACGAGACAATGACTGACGATGATATCGTTCAGGAGATATTGAATGCACACCAGCGGGGAATAAGCGTGATGGTGAAACCACAAATTTGGTCGGATGACTTCTGGGAGGGTAAGGAATGGCACGGAAGCATCAGACAAAGCTCCATTGCCAAACACGCGGGGTGGTGGAAGACGTATCGTGCGTTTGCTCTTCATTATGCCGGCGTTGCTCAGAAGGGCAACGCGGAAGCCTACTGCTTGGGAACGGAACTGGTGCGGATGACAACAGCGTATCCCAATGAATGGAAGACGCTCATCAAAGATATTCGAAAAGCATTTGACGGCCAATTGACATATGCAGCTCATTGGGACAGGGAATATCAGGAAATTGCTTTCTGGGGTGAGCTGGATTTTATTGGTATCAATGCCTACTTCCCGCTGGATGCACCATCGCATGCCACGGTCAAGGAGCTGGTAGAGGCGTGGGAACCCCCCCTGCAAGCGATCGACTCGCTTGTTTCCAGAATCCATCAGCCTGTTCTTTTCACTGAAACTGGCTTCCGCGCCGTCCAGGGAGCGCATCGCAAGCCATGGGAGTACAAAGGAAAAAAGAGCGATCCCGATGGCGCGGCACGTTCATACGAGGCATTGTTTGAGGCTCTTCAAACACGACCCTGGCTTCGCGGAGTATTTCTATGGAAAACATACTCTGACCCGCAACGTGCATATGAACCGCGCAATGGGTCCGGATACGCTTTTCGTAGGCAGCCTGCGGAAAAAATCATTCGGCAGTGGTATCTGATGACCAAGTAGCTTTTCCTGCCCACTTCTCATGAGTCCCTCTTGTTGATTTTCACCTGACCAACCGGTACTTTGGCCATGGACTCTTCTCTCATCGATTGAAATGACCTCTCACGAACTTCTCGAACAGTTTCATCCGGCGGTGCGCGCTTGGTTCGTTCAGACATTTGGTGAACCGAGTCCGCCGCAGCTCCAGGGATGGCCATCCATCTCATCAGGGGAACATACACTCATCCTCGCCCCCACAGGATCAGGAAAGACTCTGGCCGCATTTCTCTGGGGAATCAACCATGTGCTCGAACAGCGTCTCCAAGAAGACCTCTCTCCCGGCGTACGCATCCTGTATGTTTCTCCCCTCAAGGCTCTCAACAACGATATCCACCGAAATCTGGAAGAGCCCCTCGACGGCATTTTACACCAGGCGAAGAAGATGGGTTTGACCGTTCCCCGCATCACCTCCGCTGTCCGCACCGGCGACACAACGCAGTCAAAACGCTCCGCAATGTTGAGACACCCGCCTGATATTCTCATCACGACTCCCGAGTCGCTCTACATCATGCTCACCTCCAAGCAGGCGAGGAAGATGTTCCGAACCGTCCAGTATGTGATCGTTGACGAGATCCATTCCATCTGCAGCAACAAGCGCGGCGTGCACCTATCGCTTTCGCTGGAACGACTTTCAGCGCTCGCGGAGCAGGACTACCAGCGAATAGGCCTCTCTGCCACCCAGCGCCCGCTGGAGCTGATCGCGCAATTCCTCGGGGGACAATCATTGCGGCGGAAAAAGCTGGTCGACCGGCATGTCACGATTGTGAACGCCGGGGGAAGAAAACAAATGGACCTTGCCGTGCACTGCCCAGTAGCTGATTTTTCAAACCTGCCTCAGGCGAGTGTGTGGCCAGCGATTTTTGACATTCTCCTGGCAATGATTCGTGCGCATGCAACGAGCCTCATTTTTGTGAACAATCGCCGCCTCGCCGAGAGAGTTGCGGCGAAGCTTAACGAGATCATTCTTACCGGCGACGACGGACCAGCAGTGAGCGGAAAAGACTTCGGGCTGTACGCAGTTCCCGTCTTACCGCTGCGCACAAAAGAAAACAAGGAAAAAAACAGTTCGGGAGAAGAGCTTGTTCAGGCATATCATGGGTC
>QKGJ01000301.1 GCA_003251275.1 Ignavibacteria bacterium | reverse complement strand
GAATACAGAAATTTACACCCATACAAGCAAAACTCTATCCAGGCGGCAAAACCTTCTTGAGTTACAAACCCAAGAATGATTGATACTTATTCCAAAGTTGTACCTCGAGGACAGAGTAGAAGGGCAGACAACATGTTTACGCGTTCAGTGAATGCCATTGCTTCGACCTTGGCCCTCGGGACGCCGTTTCAGTATCGGAGGAATTTGTGATTCTCATTTGGATTGGCTTCTTCACTTTCGTTCTTCTGCTGCTCGCCCTCGATCTTGGAGTACTACACCGCAAGGCGCACATAGTAACCATGGGGGAAGCCCTCCTGATGTCTGCCTTGTGGATTGCTTTGGGCCTTGCGTTCTCTTTTTTCGTGTATCACGGTTACGAACAGCGCTGGCTGGGGCTGGGTTCTACGGTCGACGGCGTGGATGACATGATCAACGATGGTGAGTCCGCAACGATCAAATACCTCACCGGCTATATCGTTGAAAAGTCACTAAGCATTGACAACATTTTCGTCATTGCAATGTTGTTTGGATTCTTTGCAGTTCCAGCGATATACCAACACAGAGTTCTCTTTTGGGGGATAATTGGTGCACTGGCGATGCGGGCCGTTATGATTGTCGTCGGCGCCGCACTTATTGCCGAGTTTCACTGGATTCTCTATGTGTTCGGAGGTTTCCTGATCATCACTGCGCTCAAGATGTTCTTCTTGAAATCGGAACACATGGACTTAAATCAAAACATCGTCATCAGAATGACGCGGAGGCTCTTCCCTGTCACATCTCTTTATCATGGCCAGCACTTTTTTGTGCGAGCTGGTTCCCCGGCTTCTCAGGAAAGCCAGCTACCTGGCTCACCAGCAGAACCCGACGAAGCCGTTTCAAAAACGAAACCCGGCACGTTGATGCTGACACCACTTGCCTTGGCGCTCGTTATGGTTGAGGCAACAGATCTCATCTTCGCAGTTGACTCGATTCCGGCGATCTTTGCAATAACGGCCGATCCATTTCTGGTTTTCACGAGCAACGTATTCGCAATGCTTGGCTTACGGTCGCTCTATTTTGCACTTGCTGGTATGATCAGTAAGTTCAAATACCTCAAGCCGGCACTAGCGATGGTGTTACTCGTGGTTGGAGTCAAAATGCTGACTGCAAAATGGTTGAAAGAAGTTTTTGGTGAGTATTTCAACTTCTACCTTCTCGGCACAGTGCTGATGATCCTTGCTGTGGGGATTATTGCATCGCTTCTGGGACGTCCATCGGAGGATGGAGCTGGCTGATCACACCTGTTTAACTTTTTCAAGATATGTAGGTCATTGACCCAGAACTCACTTGGAAAAAGAGGAACGAGAAATAGGAAAAATAGTTTGGAGTGTGACATAGATTCTAACGTGACCGAGGTGAACTCATGACAAAGTCCAATGATCCCCGCATCGATGCGTACATCGCCAGATCCGCTCCTTTTGCACAACCCATCCTCCAACATTTGCGGCGGCTCATACACAAGGCCGTGCCGGATGTCGAGGAGACGATGAAGTGGAGCTTTCCGCATTTTGATCATCACGGCATCATGTGCAGTATGGCGGCGTTCAAGGAGCACTGCACATTCGGCTTTTGGAAGGCGTCCGTCATGGAGGATCCCCATGGAATCCTGCAGCGGGTCGGGGAAACGGCGATGGGGCAATTCGGGCGTATTACTTCGCTCGACGATCTCCCCGACGACGCGATTCTCCTTGCCTACCTGCGCCAAGCCGCGCGACTCAACGCCGAAGGTGTAAAACTCCCCACGAAGCCGAAGCAGAAACGGAAGCCGTTAAAGGTTCCCGGTTTCTTTAAGGAAGCGCTGGCAAAAAATTCGAAAGCGCTCCGCGCGTTCGAACAATTCACTCCCTCGCACAAGCGCGAATACGTCGAGTGGGTAACGGAGGCGAAAACCGAAGGAACGCGGGAGAAACGACTTGCCACATCGCTCAAGTTAATCGCAACCGGCAAAAGCAGGAACTGGAAATACGAACGAAAATAGCGCATCTTGCCTTTGCTGATCGCACTACATAGATTTTGAGTGACTTCTGTTCTCTTGACCGTCACCACGTCGGTTCTTACATGCAACGCTCATTCTCTTATCAAGGCTTTACTCTCCTCTCCCTTTATTGTCTGCTTCTCTCATTTACTGCGAGCGCAGGCGGCCACATCTTTCGAAATTATTCTACAGCTGACGGGTTGCCCGATAGCCGTGTTTCCCCGATCATTCAGGACCACAACGGCTATATGTGGTTCGGGACGCAGTCCGGGCTTACGCGTTACGATGGCCAGCAGTTCGTGAATTTTTCTTCCGCAAAAGATATTCCCGGTATCTTTGGCCGCGACATCATCGAGGATCATGCCGGCGGGATATGGTTTGCATACACAGGGTTTGCTCGCGGAGGGGTGTTGCGTGTGTCAAATGGGAGAGTACAGGATTTTTCATCAGCACTCCCCTTTAACGAGGCTGTCTCTCTTGCGGAAGATGGTTTGGGGAGGATCTGGGTCGGATCGAATGACGGCTTAACGCGTATCACTTTTCTGGATTCTTCCCGCACGAAATGGACTGCAGAGCAACTTGCCGGTCACAACGCACAGGCACTCTATGTAAGTCGCGACGGGAAGGTGTGGATTGGAACAGCCGATGGGGCACTTGTTGTATTCCAAGAAGAAGTCTTCACTACAATTGCATCCGGGCTGATTCCGACGGTTCGAGAAGGGGCAATGTATCAGGACCGTGCGGGCAGAATGTGGTTTGGCGGAATATTTGGCGTCCTTGAAATTGAGGGCGAAACACTTAGACGGTATACCACTGCAAACGGACTTCCTTCGCGCGGCGTGTGGTGTTTTTGTGAAGACAATGATGGAAATTTTTGGGTTGGCACAACCAACGGGCTCTATCGAAAGAGGAAACACGGGCAAAGCATACGATTCGAAAAGGAAAATTCTTTCGGCGATGCCGTTGTCTATGATCTGTGTCTCGATGCCGAAGGGAACGTCTGGTTCGCCAGTGATCCCGGCATTCGCAAGCTGCTCGCACCGGACATTATCGTTGACTTCCCCCATTCCGATAAACTTGCGACGGCTGGGTTCGGTCCTATTACTCAACTGCCGGACGGCAGCATGCTCTTCGGTTCAAGAAACAGCGGGGTGTTTCGTCTTGATCAAAAGCAACTACAAGGCGGGCCGGGAATCAAACCGAGCACAACTCTCACCATTCTCTCCATTTATCCCGAATCGCACGGTTCAACATGGTTTGGAATCAAAAGTGGTGGGGTCATCTTACAAAAAGGATCAACACAATTCGACTTTCCAAAAACCAATGGGTTTGATTACCGGAGCGTGCACACGTTCTACAAAGATCGGGAAGGCCGCATGCTCATCGGAACATCTCAAGGTTTATGGAGACCCTTCAACGACTCTCTCTTACAGTCCCTTCATGATTCTGTTCTCGATTCGCTTACAATATTTGACCTTATTCAATCCGGAGATGACGATCATATGTGGATTGCAACTGATCGTGGGGTACGCACCGTCGAAGTCGAAGGCGATCGAATCCTGTCAGTCACTTCTCCCCGCAATCTGGCCGTGCAGGAGAAAATTGTATACTCTCTCCTTCGCGATCACGCAAATAAGATCTGGATCGGAACAGACGGCAGCGGTCTCGTGTCATTTGACGGTACCTCGTACCACCGCTATACGACTGATGATGGTCTTGCCAGCAACAGGGTGTTTGCACTGGCAGAGGATTCTCTGCATTCGATCTGGATAGGGACATCGGCGGGATTGAGCCAGTTTGATGGAACCAGCTTTAGAAGCTTTACGTACGATGAGGGCTTTCGGGAAATTGGGTTGCATGGGCTATTTGTCGACAACAAAGGGATGCTTTGGGTGAGTAATTTCCCCGGTATAACAAAAATCAAACCGGGGGTCATCCCGCACAGCACTCGTCCCCCGCCTGTCTACATCACTCACATGGAAATCGACACGACAAATCTTGTCGAGAGGAAGTCGATCGAACTCGCTCCCAACCCGGCGGTTATCACTTTTCGCTATGCGGGACTGAGCTTCACCGACGAACGAAGTGTGCGTTACAGGTACCGGCTTCACGGATTTGATAAGGACTGGTCGTTGCCTGTTCCCACAAGAGAAGTTCGGTATACACATCTCGGCAGCGGGTCGTATCTTTTTGAAGTTCTGGCGCGGAGCGCTGATGGGGTTTGGAGCACAAAGCCGGCAAGCATATCATTCAGTATCCTCCCGCCGTTGTACGCACGCTGGTGGTTTGTCGTAATATTCTTATCGGTCCTCCTGGCGGGTGTGTACGCGCTCTACCGGTATCGTCTGGCAAGGGCACTGGAGCTTGAGCGAACCCGAAGCAGAATCGCAACGGATCTACATGACGACATCGGCTCGAGCCTCACGCGGATTTCGGTGCTAAGCGAGGTGGCGCAACGTCTGCCCGATTCAGAAATCACGCTTTCCCGCATCGGTGAAACCGCGCGGGAATTGATCGACACGCTTGGTGACATCGTCTGGTCCGTCGACCCAAAACATGACGATCTTCAGAACGTGGTAAGACGAATCGTACAGTTCGGCCAGGATGTGTGTGGTGGAAAAGAGATCACGTTCGAGACCGATATTCGCTCCACTTTCGATCAGACCAAACTCTCCCTTGATCAGCGCCGCGACATCTACCTCCTCTTCAAGGAAGCTCTTAATAATGTGGTCCGTCATTCCAAAGCCTCAAATGTACTGTTTTCCGTTGGCGAACACCATGGGAATGCCCGCTTATCTCTTATTGACAATGGAGTCGGTATCGACAATCCCCACGGAGTAGGTCACGGTTTGTCCAGCATGAAGGAACGGGCTCAAAGGGCTGGCGGAGCATTGACGATAGGAAGTCATGATGGGAAAGGGACTGCCGCTACATTGACATTAAAAACAGGCTGAATATGCTGTTGCGCGCAAAATGCGAATAAACGATTATCCATCACCATGAAACCCAAGCCTATTTCCGTTGCAATCATCGAGGATGAGAAGGAGGTGCGCAAGGGCTTCTCCTTCATTATTGAAAACACGGACGGCTTTGAATGTGTTGGTGATTTTAAGTCGTACGAAGAAGCCCTTAATTATCTCTCCTCGCCGCCGGATGTACTCCTCTCGGATATCGGACTCCCCGGCATGTCGGGAGTAGAGGGAGTGAAGCTGTTTCGAGAAAAATTCCCTTCCAGCGCCGTTATCATGCTTACCGTCTACTCCGACGATGACAAGATATTCCAGTCGATCTGCAACGGGGCAAGCGGCTATGTTCTGAAGAAGGAACCACCTGCAAAGATTCTGGACGCGATCAAAGAAGTGCACTCAGGCGGCGCACCAATGTCATCGGAGATTGCGATGCGCGTGTTGACTGCATTCAGAACACTCTCTCCGCCAAAACCGGAAGTCAATAATGTCCTTTCACGCCGTGAAGAAGAGATTTTACAGGAATTGGTAAAGGGCAACAGCTACAAATCAACAGCCGATCATCTTTTCATCAGCATTCACACTGTCCGCTTCCATATCCGCAGCATATACGAGAAGCTTCACGTCCACTCCAAGTCAGCTGCTGTTGCAAAAGCATTGAAGGACCGCCTGGTCTAAGTCCAATCTCTCCCGCATAGATATGCGGGTCAGCCCACCATAATTTCCCATCTTCAAGACATTTGTGCGATTGCCCGTCAGCCGTGGATGGAGTATTATGCGCGAAAATGATTCGCGGTGTTCCATGAAAATCAAGAATTACGTTACTCTCCTTACAGAATGTGTAGTTCTCCTAAGTGGCTCAGTGATTCAAGGCAGTTCGCAGGACTGGAAGCTGGAATTGCAGAGATCTCCTGTGCCCGGGATAGGGGTTTCCTCCGAGGCCAAAGGGAATGCACAGCCTGTGCAGCTCCAGCATATCCTATCTGCAGAGTTGTTGAACCATCACTTCTCTCGTGATTCTTATCCATCTGGAATCGCCTCCACTTTCATTGTAACAACGACAAATGATACAGGCAACGGTTCATTGCGCAAGGCGATTATGGACGCGAACGCGAACCCCGGCTTGGATATGATCACATTCAACATTCCACCGATGGGTCCCAAGACAATCATTCCACTCTCGAAGCTCCCCAATATTGTTGATCCAGTGATTCTTGACGGAACTACACAGCCGGGTTTCGTTGACAAGCCAATGATTGAAATCAACGGATCCAGCATGGGACCATATCAAGCATTCGATGTTTTTGCACCTGGAACCACGATTCGTGGTGTGGTGATCAACCGCCTGACTGGAGGAACAGGCATTGTGTTATGGGAAGGGAGTGAGGGAAGCGTCATTGAGGGAAACTTTTTTGGGACAGATCGGACCGGGACAATCCTTATGGGGAATGTCTTCAATGGCGTGATATCCCGTTCGGCCAATAACCGGATTGGAGGAACAACGTTGGGATCGAGAAACCTCTTTTCGGGGCAAGGCAACCCAGCGGTCGCTCTCATCACCGGGGGAAACAACAACGTTATTCAGGGAAACCTTTTCGGGACTGATGTCTCTGGGACCGTTAACCTGGGCAATGTTCAGGACGGGATTCTCATCATTTTCGGCGCACGCAATGATACGATTGGTGGAGTAACCGCAGGAGCGAGGAATGTTATCTCGGGAAGCACCAACTTTTCGGGGATCGCAGTTATCGGAACGGGAGCAACCGGCACGCAAGAAGTGGCCATTTTGGGGAACTACATTGGAACGGACATTAATGGATTTTTTGACTTTGGAAACGCACGACACGGAATTTACGTGCGACACTCTCCGCGAAACATTATCGGGGGTACCAATCCTAGCGCCCGGAATGTTATTGCAGGGAATGGGCTCCCAGGAATTCAGATTGATTCCGCCGGATCGACTGGCAACATCATCCAGGGAAATTATGTCGGGACTAGGTCGACGGGAACGTATGCGCTTGCAAACAGCAAAGGGATCGTCCTTCACGAAGCGCCGGGGAATCTGATCGGCGGATCTCAACCCGGAGCCCGGAACCTCATCACAGGAAACAGCACTGTGGGGGTCGAGATCGGGGGAGCCGGTGCAACCGGCAACAAAGTGCAGGGTAACTACATCGGCACCGATCCTTCGGGGCTGCCTGGGCCAAGGAATCTCAGCCATGGAATTCTTGTGAACGCGACTCAAGATACAATCGGGGGACTTTCGGCGAGTGATGGAAACCTTATAGCATACAATAGTGGCGCCGGAGTGTTCGTTGCAGGTGGAACGCAGAACCTCATATGGAATAACCGAATGCGGCTGAACACTGGACTGGGGATTGACCTGGCCCCCGCAGGAGTGACGCCGAACGATTCAATGGATCAGGATACAGGTCCGAATGCTCTGCAGAATTTTCCCCTGCTTGACTCGGCAAGCATCTCAAACGGATCGGTTACCATTCATGGCCGTCTCAACAGCTGGCCCAACGCACTCTATAAACTGTTTTTCTATAAAAACGACGCGGCAGATGCTTTTCATTTTGGGGAGGGAGATAGCCTTATTGGGTCCACTGATGTCCTTACAAACGACAGCGGCAATGTGAGTTTCTCTGTGACGTTTCCGGTAAATGTACCCTCAAACCAGTTCATCACGGCAACGGCCTCCAACGGAATCGGCAACACGTCCGAGTTTTCTCAAGCGCTTTGTTTGGGGGATCTTGATGGGGATGGAATTCTGGACAGCTGGGAAACCCAGGGATGGGGGATTGACGTGAACAGCGACAACGTAATCGACTTAGATCTCTATGCGCTCGGGGCAAGTCCGAACCGAAAAGATATCTTCGTTGAGGTGGATGCAATGTCGGGAATGGCTCCAACCCCTGCTGCTATACAAAAAGTGGTGAACGCGTTTGCCAGCTCCCCTCCCAATATCAAACTGCATGTTCAATTGGATGATACAACTTTGGGGCTCTTCTCATGGCCGACGAATTGGTGGACACATTTCTACAACATCAAAAGAGACACGTTCGGCACCGCCGCAGAACGAAGCAGTCCAAATCGGCGATATATACTTGAAGCAAAGCGATTAGTATTTCGCTACTGCATTTTTGCCTACTCACGGGGAACCGGTGGAGTGTCAGGAGAGGGAGAACTGCCCGGAAACGACTTCCTGGTTTCTCTCGGTGAGTGGACTACTTCCGGAGGAACGCCTGATGAACAGGCAGGAACGTTCATGCACGAGCTGGGACATACCTTAGGTTTGAGGCATGGAGGAGTTGATAACATTCATTTCAAGCCAAACTACTTCAGTGTAATGAACTACGCCTGGCAGGTTCCAAGTGATTGGCATGTGCCGGGCGATTGGATGTTGAACTACTCCTCGTACGCACTGGATCCGCTAGATGAGTTGTTCCTCGATGAGCAAGTCGGTCTCAATCC
>QKGJ01000150.1 GCA_003251275.1 Ignavibacteria bacterium | reverse complement strand
GTTGTCTCAGGGTTGAATTTGACTCCTTTTCAGGAGGAGAATTTGTAAAGCACGATTATGGAATATATTGGTCGAGGACTAGTTTCGCAACCGAATGGCCGGATAAAAACAAAGCTAATTCGGACAAATCACTCTGATATTACCCAGCTCATTGGGATTGGACAAACCTCGTTCGCTCCCTCTCCAATCGTCGCTCGAGTCTAGTCTGGAAGTCATAGTCATCGTATTCTTCGACCTCGTCGAATGCCTTTCGTGCTTCCTCAACCCGTCCTAACTTTAGATAGAGTTGACCCAACTCAAACCACGCATGAGGGATGACCCATGCTTCGTATGCGGGTTTCAGAGTGACAAGCTTCAACGAGGTATCGAGAGCGTCGGTGAGCATTTCGGCTTCGACCTGGGCTTGTTGAAGACCATGCAAGGCCAGCGCCTCCATATCGGCATTTTCCCCGCTTTCATTCACTGCCTGACGGTAAACCTCGATTGCCTCGGTGAACTTCTTTTGCCTGTCCAGGTTATCCGCGCGGGCCAAAAGGATCTGAATTTTCGTAAGCGGTGTTCGCAGGAGCCGTTGGCCCCTTCTATAATAATAGGTGTCCCACGCACGGTCGGCGTCATCGACTTCCTTCATTCGTCTATAGAACTGCATTGCCAGCTCTCTGTCTCCCGCGATTTCACACGCAACGCCGGCTCGATACATCGTCCAGTTCGGCGTCCGCTCGATGTTCTTGGTCATCGTGAGATAACGCTCATAGTTTACTTTTGCGCTGTCGAACTCGTTGCGCGTAAAGTAAATGCTGCCCAGCGTGCTATAGGCAAGTTCCTCGCCGTACCGGACATGGTTCTGTTGGTTCAGTTCTATGGCGGTTTTCACCGCGCTCATCGCTTCATCGAGGTTGTGCAGGCGGTGTTGCCAGAATGCGTAGAGAACAAGAAACAACGTGTTCGTCGGATATTCTCTTCGCAGTTGATCGAGGTACTGCATTGCGGTGTCCTCGCGACCTTCCGCAAACAGGAATTGAGAAAGAAACAGCTTCGCTTCCGTGCGCGTATAGATTCCTTTTTCAGCGGCGAGTTTCAGGGACTGCAGGCCTCCCTCCAGATCCCCTTCGAATCCGAGGAGACGCAGAATCCATCGCATCGACCCCGGGAGTTTTGCGAGAAGATACCGGAAGAGACCGAACCCCATCTGCGCATCATACAACTGTGGGTTGCTCCTGACTGCTTCTTCGAGAAGCAAGTACCCCTCGCGTCCGTTTTGCGCCGCTCTCAGGATCGATCCGCTGGTTTGGTATGCAAGGCCGCGGTATCCGTAGATTCCCCCGAGGTAAAACTTAGTGGTCGCGTCATTGTCGTTTTGGTCAAGCAAGTCCTCGCACACTTTGATCACTTGTTCCGACTCGTTGAGGAATCGATTGAGGTCCTGTTCATCACGGTTTAATGTGTAAAGGTAGAAGTGAACCATGCTCTGAAAGAACGGACCGCGAGGATCTCCCGGGGCCAATTGACGCACGGAGTCGAACGCCATGATCGCAGAGTCTATCTCAAGGCTATAGAGGAGGTTGATGCCGCGGACGGTAAGGTTATGCACCTTTGTCCAATCGATGGTATCGGCGCGGCTGACTGCGCTCATCGTAATGAAGAGAACCACCAGAAAGAGAACACGTTGAGCGCGTTTTTTCAGGGGAGTAATTCTCATGGATTCAGTATGGGGATTTGGCAGAAGAGAATCCAGATATCCATCTGATGTGTTTTTTTCATGAAAAGCTGATCCAGTACACTCCTGTCTTACAACACCACTGGGTCCATTATCATTCCACTATCCTTTTTGCATTTATTCCCGGATTTTGATAAGGTATCGTCACTTTTTACAAACGATGGAATCCACATCCAAGACGGAGACATATATGAGAACAGTTATTGCGATAGCGTTTGCAGCCTGTATGATGGCGTTGATGGCCGGCTCAACCTCGGCCCAGGGAAAACCAATTCAGCTGGCGCTATTCAACCCGGTCCAGATAGTTCCCGAAAACGAATCGGTTGCAGGGTTTCGTCTCAGCCTGCTTTATGGACGTAATGCCAATATGAATGGGTTCGACCTGGGTTTGGTCACAAGCACTACCGGTAATTTTACGGGAGTCCAGTGGGGTTTCGTCGGGTTGGTGGACCAGAATTTTGAAGGCTGGCAATACAATAATTTTGTCAGCAT
>QKGJ01000220.1 GCA_003251275.1 Ignavibacteria bacterium | reverse complement strand
AAATTCCCTCCTCACACGGTCATCTTGTTGCGGATCCCAAACTGCGACAGCGGTAATGATGGGAATGAAACCGTGCGCGGAAAGATTCTTCATCCCTTCAACTGCTCGTTGGAAGACGCCCTTCCCGCGGATGCGGTCATTGCCTTCTTCTTCAAACGAGTCGAGTGAAATGCGGATGTCCAGAGAATATTCTGATGCGTCACGCAGCTCAGCCAACCGCTTTGCCCATTCTTCTTTGATGAGCATTCCATTTGTGAGGACATTCGCGGGTCCAATTGCCAGCGTGTCTTCAAGGATCCCCCAGATCTCCTTATTCAGAAACGGCTCTCCGCCGGTGAAGTAGTATTCCTTGACGCCGAGAGATTTCGATTCATCCAGATATCGCTTAATCAGCGCGCGCGACATCATCTCATGATTGTGGTTTCTGGGAGAACAGGAAATGAAGCAGTGTTCGCATTGAATATTGCAGATGGTTCCGCTCACCTGAAACCAAAGCGTATCCATGGCATTCATCGGCACCATGGGTGTCTCCGGCGTAACGTAGGGTCCTGTCTGGTTAGTCAGTGTCATCGTGCGGGAAAAAGAAACTGGCCGGCTTTGATTTCCAGCGTTCGTGGAATGAGCGAGTACACTTCCTTGATCTGTTCAAGTCCGGTACGGATAAGGAAGCTGGAGTTTTTGCCGTAGCTCTTGTTGCCGATTATGAAGAAGTTTGGTTCTGGATTTTTCAATGTATCGGCACCATGACTTTTTTGCGTGAGGCAATCGGCAGATGATTCACCGAGGAGCGCCGCGGCAAGCTTGAACGGCGCGCGCGAGGCCCAGCATTCGTGCACCTGCAGCTCCCGGTAAATTGCGTTGTCCGGACCATACCCAACATTGGCAATGATATTCTCTGCTTTGACGGTTCGCTTGCGATCTCCTTGTTGGAGAACAACTGAGAAGGCTCTCCCCTTTCTTGAAATTGACTCCACCGTACATCCCGGCATGAAGGAAATATTCCTCGGTGGATTTGCCGCGATTGCATTTGCTTTCTCCCCCAGCTCTGCTCGAAGAGATAAAGCGTCATCCGGGATGATCTCATATGGCTGCTCATTATCCGAACGCGTCACCCATACGAGAGAAGTCTCAGGGGATTCTTTGATGAGGCGGGAGAATTGTGCCAGCGTTGTCGCCGCCGAGTGGCCACTCCCGACGAGCAGTGTTCGCATTCCTTCATACGTTTCCCTGTCCGATCCAAAAAGATCGGGAATCGTATATCTGATTTCTTCGCGCAATGCTTGCTCTCCAATTGCCGGTATGCCGCCATTCCCCATCCAGTTATTATTCCCGTACACGCCCGTGGCGTCGATGACAATATCATAGAGAACAACGCTTTCCTTCCCCTGTTTGTTGCGCATCAGTAGCCTGAACTTATGTTGCGCTCGCTTCGGGTTGCCGATCATTTCGTTCTTCCCGATTGACTCCCTTCCGATAGAGAGAATCTCCATCCCGGTGTGAAGCCGCTTCTTTAATAGAGGAAGGCGTGAGAGCGGCATCAGGTAATTGCGTACATATTCATCACCGGTTGGACAAACATCATCTTTCCCCCTTACCCGCTTTCCGTTTTCCTCGAGCATTCGCTTCCCAAGGGAGGAGCGATTCATCTTCCAGGGAGAAAACATGCGGACATGCCCCCACCTGCGAATGTTCTCGCCGATTGATCCCCGCTCGTACACGTGAACGTCGAAGTCCACTGAAAGTCCCCGCAACGCCGCTTCAATTCCTATCGGTCCCGCGCCTATCACTGCAAGAGTTCTATTCGGTGTTTCTTCCATCAATTCCATAACAATACCCTCCTCGTGAATCGTTCCGCCAATGTCAGGCCGATGAGTACGAAAGCGATCTCTCTAAGATGTCGAGGTCCCTTTGCGACAGTGACCATCCGGTCGCCAGTACATTTGCCTCCACTTGTGAAACCTTGCGCGCACCGACAATCGCCGATGTGATTGCAGGATTGTTCAACACCCATGCGACAGCTAGCTGTCCAACGGTTCTTCCGAGTTCTCGTGCAATGGGGCGAACTTCCTCGACCACGCGCAGCCCGCGGCTGTACTTTTCTCCTCTGAACTTTTCGCTGTGCGTGATCCGCCAATCGTCGGAAGCAAGCTTTGCTTTATCGAAAGAACCGGTGAGCAGTCCTGATTGCATCGGACTATACGCGACAATACCAGCCCCGCGAGCAACACACCAGGGGATGATTTCTTTTTCTATGTCACGTTCCAGCATATTATAGATGGGCTGGAGCGATTGCACGTGGGCAATTGCCTCACAGCGATCAAGCAAGTCAACTCCGAAATTACAGACGCCAATGAATCTGACCTTCCCTTCGTCCTTCAGTCGCACCATTTCCTGCCACGACTCCTCTACCGGCGTGTCGGGGTCCGGCCAATGAAACTGGAGAAGATCAACATGATCCGTTTGCAAACGCTGGAGACTCGCTTCGAGCTCTTTTCTGATGCTGTCGGGTTTCAGGTGCCGCCGAACGTGCTTCTTTTCATCCCAGACGTGGCCGCACTTCGTTGCAACGAACACCTTGTCGCGAATTCCCTTCAACGCCTTACCGACAACTTCTTCGGAGTGTCCAAGCCCATAAACCGGAGCGGTGTCGATCCAGTTGATACCCAGGTCGATCGCCCGGTGAATGGTGCGTGTCGACTCATCGTCGTCCGATTCACCCCACCCGAAATCCCATGCACCGCCTATCGCCCATGCGCCAAGCCCGATCTCGGTCAGTGATGGTCCGTTCTTGCCCAGTATTCGGGTATTCATACATATGAGTATAACAAAAGAACGCGGGAGGTACAATCCTCTTGGAATCAGTTTGCGGAGGACTTGGCGGGCGCGAGCGTTGTCTGTCCGGTCCCGCGAATGACCACAGCACAATCATGATACATTCCCGGTCTTTCAGTTGCACCCTTCTCCTTCCGTTCATACCTTTTCTCAAAGGAGAATCTTGTGCGAGCCATTTGCCTCCATACTCAACGGGATATTACCTCCCATCCCCTTCAGTCGACCGACCTTCCTCTACCGCAAGTAATTGATAACACTGTTCTCGTCAAGATCTCTGCCTGCGGCATCTGCCATACAGATCTCCATATAATAGAAGGGGAGCTTCCCTTGAAGCGATCTCCACTTGTTCCGGGGCATCAGATCGTCGGAGTGGTGGAGAAGATCGGGAAGGGCGTGAAAAGCGTGAAGCCGGGTCATCGCGTTGGTACACCCTGGCTTTCTTCCACATGCGGTCATTGCGCCTTCTGCAAAGAGGGAAAGGAAAACCTCTGCGATAATGCGCGCTTCACCGGCTATCATGTGAATGGCGGCTACGCGGAGTTTGTGGTTGTGCCGGAAGATTCCGCATACCCTCTCCCCGATGTTTTTTTAGATGCGGCGGCGGCGCCGCTTCTCTGTGCGGGAGTTATCGGTTACCGTGCGTTACGCCTCAGTGAGATGAAACCGGGAAAGCGCCTCGGCCTCTATGGCTTCGGTGCCTCGGCGCATATTGCGATTCAGATCGCGCGTCATCAAGGGTGCGAAGTTTCGGTGTTTACAAGGAGCAAGCATCACCAGGATCTTGCAGGTGAATTGGGCGCTGCGTGGACTGGAACTGCGGAGGAGAATCCTCCGGAGAAAATGAACAGCAGCGTCGTTTTTGCACCTGCCGGGAAATTACTCCACTCCGCGCTCCGCCATCTGGAAAAGGGAGGAACAGTTGCCCTGGCCGGAATCCATATGAGTCCGATACCGGAACTGGAGTACAAATACTTGTACGAAGAAAGAGCAATCCGCAGCGTTGCACATAGTACGCGTGAGGATGTCCGGGAATTGCTCAACGTCGCAGCGGAAATTCCCGTTCGCACCGAAGTCGAGCTGTTCCCGCTCGCTGATGCGAACAGGGCGTTACAGAAACTAAAGCGCTCCGAGATCCGCGGGAGCGGCGTGCTGGTCATCTGAGGTCTCGGCGGTCAAGCGAGACCCGACCATCTCTGGTACTCCCCACGTGTGGCAAGTGCTTGACCTACTCCGTCAAAAGCTGAATTGAAAACATTTGGTAGGATAATCGTCTCGATTGCCCACGGGTGACGAGTCCAAAGGTGACTCTCGCTCCTACATCAACCCCACCGGGTCCACGTCTATTATTAGTCGGACGGCGTTCTTCTTCCGGTCATGAAAAGCGCGGACTGCTTTTCGCAATACCGAACGGAGGTTCCCGCCCGAGGGATCGGTGCTCTTCAAGGCCTTCAAAATAATGTGCCAGCGATATTGACTTTTGATCTTTCCGATTACGGCAGGGGCCGGACCGAGAATCGTGAAGGTTCCGTTCGCTGTCTTTAACATCCGTGCAAAAGATTCCGCCTGCTGGCGCACCTGATCCTCCTTCAATCCCTTAAACTCCACCAACACCAAACGGGAGAAGGGAGGATAATCAAGTTCTTTCCGTTCTGCCATCTCCTGTTCATAAAACGTTCGGAAGTCATGATCGACAACATGTTGCAGCGTGTAGTGATTTGGCTGATGAGTTTGAATAATCACTTCGCCCTTGAGAGTACTTCGTCCGGCCCGCCCGGAAACCTGTGTTAAAAGTTGAAACGTCTGCTCGGATGAGCGGAAATCGGGAAGCAGCATTTGCGTATCGGCGGAAATTACTCCCACGAGCGTGACGCGCGCAAAGTCGAGTCCCTTTGCCACCATCTGTGTCCCCAGCAAAATGTCGGCACTCCCCTCGCCAAATTTTTTCAGCATCCTGTCATGAGCACCTTTGCGAGACGTCGTGTCCAGATCCATCCGGAGAATCTTCGCTTGTGGAAAATATTTTGCCAGATCCTGCTCCACTTTTTGGGTGCCGGCTCCGTGCATCTTTAGGTTCAACCCTTTGCACTGAGGACAGACGTTGTGCGGTGCGCGGATATGTCCGCAATAGTGACAACGAAGATGCTTCTTTGCAAGATGGTACGTCAATGTTACGTTGCAGTTATCGCATGACTCAGCATAGCCACAATCAGGGCACTCAACAAACGGTGCAAAGCCTCGTCTGTTCTGCAGAAGGATGATTCCTTCCTTGCGCGAAAGACGATCTTCAATCTTCTGTTGAAGTATTTCCGAAAGGGATGGTTGCTGAAAGTCCCGAAGCCTTCCGCGCTGTTCTTCGGGAAGTGATTCCTTGAGTCGCTGATAGGACTTCTTCCTCTCCTCCGTCATATCGACGATGCTGATGTCGGGCATCTCCGCGCTGTCAATGCGGAACGGCATTTCCAAAAGAGTGAACTTTCCGCTCGTTGCGTTTGCAAACGATTCCGCAGAAGGCGTTGCCGAACCGAGCACCACCACGGCATTATTCAGATTTCCACGCATAATAGCCACATCGCGGGCATTGTACCGGGGAGTCGAATCGTACTGCTTGTATGATGATTCGTGCTCCTCATCAACAACGATGAGGCCGAGGTTCTTGAGCGGCGAAAAGATCGCAGACCTTGGTCCGATCACAATATCGAACGCTCCGCGCAAGGTCTGCCGCCACACATCGTGCCGCTCTCCGAGCGACATCCTGCTGTGAACCACCGCTACACTTTCACCAAAATGGCTCTTGAAACGACGCACGGTCTGCGGCGTGAGGGAGATTTCCGGAACGAGCACAATTGCCGTACGGCCGCGTTGCACGCATTGCCGTATCGCTTCAATATACACCTGAGTCTTTCCGCTCCCTGTCACTCCGTGCAGCAGGAAGGTATGCGCGGTTGCCTGCTCGATGCGCGCGGTGATCGTTGTGAGAATCGACTCCTGGACGTTATTAAGCGTGATCGTCCGCGTTTCTTCTTCTATTCCATAATCTGTTGTCCGCGGAACCTCGCGGTGGACAATCGGGATCAATCCACTTTCCCGAAACGGTTTCATTGTTGCAGAAGAAACACCCGAGAATTTGAGTAGTTCGCTAAGTCCGATTTCGCTCCGGTCGCTTCCCGTTAACTCCTGAAGAACACCCAAGAGATGCTGCGCCTTCTTTCTTCGCGGCGGTAATGCAAGCATTTCAAACGAAAGGCGTTCTTTGTCAATGCGCTGGAGAGGAACGAATTCTTTCATCTTCGGTTTTGTGAGGGGTCGCGGTATGACCTCATCAGTCTCAATCAGGCCCTGTCGTTCCATTTCGTTCAGCATGCCGTGCACAGACTTGATGCGGAGTTTCTTTTGGATCTCCTGCGAAGTCACCTCGCCTTCGTTTTGCAGCAAGCGAAGAATCTCCACCCGCCGCGGCGCACTAGTAGCTAGCGATGAAACGGCTTCCTCAAATGCGTCGGGATGTAATTGGGTGCGCACGATGCGCTTGCTGGAGGCGGCCATCCCCTGCGGCAGAGCTGCCTTGAGAACTTCTCCGAGAGGCGCGAAGTAATACTCCGCAATCCAGCGGGCAAGACGGAGAAGCTCTCCGGAGACGACCGGGTGCGCATCGAGAACATCGTGAAGTGGCTTAAGAGATGGAACGGTTGTCGATACAGGATGGCCGACGATCATCCCTGTCGCATACTTCCGACCGAACGACACGGTCACGCGCGCACCAATTGCAGCCGACGTAGAAAGCTCCGGTGGAATCAGATAGGTGAATGTCTGATCGACCGCGACAGGCAGCGCTACTTCAGCAAGATCGTTGCGGTCATCCTTTTGTGAAGATGAGGGAGACACGAAGTGAATATCGAGAATAGAGGAATGAGGGGCAAGGTGGAAGGGAAGGGGCGGGACTAGTCCCGCCCCAAACATGGACATAACACCCCTTATCGCTTACCGGTAATGTAATCTTCCAGATGATGAATCGTATCTTCCTGTTCGGAGATGATTGCTTTCACAACGTCGCCAATCGAGATGACGCCGGTAAGTTTCCCATCATCGATAACCGGAAGATGACGAATGTGCTTGTCCGTCATGACCGACATGCACTCGCCAATGGATTGACTGCTCTTTATGGAGAAGACATTTCCTGTCATGATTTCCTGCACTTCTGTTTCGCGCGAGGATTTTCCCATCAGAATGATTTTGCGTGCATAATCACGTTCCGAAAAAATACCTGCAACCTTTTCACCGTCAGTCACAATCAACGCGCCGATGTTTTTGTCGGACATCAGTTTGAGAGCATCGTACACCGTCGTGCTGGGAGAAACGGTGTAGGTGTTGCCGGAAGGCTTTGCCTCAAGCAGTTGAGCAACAGTATTCATGGTGGCCTCCTTCGATGGTGATCATGCTTCTGTGGTTATTTCTTCTGTTTCGAAAATAATGTGTTTGTGCGCTGACCGCAGGGCGGTTTCCACTTCCTGCGGAGTTTCCGCGCGACCGAAGATAAAGCCCGGATATGTTCCTCCTTCCGGCAGCGGAATCATTTCTTTTCCGGAGTGCACAGTAATAATAATCTCCTCAACCCCCTTCACCTCACGTGCCACTTCAACGCCGCTCACCGATGAAAGGATGCCGGCTTTGCGGATTGGCAACATCATCACTCCGGCTGCGCTCCTTTCACGAGAAAACGATCGTACATCCTCGCCGATCGCATCGCGCAGGAGCAGCTCTTCCAACGATACTTCTTTTTGACCGTCCGAAAACCGAAGAACCTTCGAACAAAAACCACCGATGGATCTCGCAGCGATTTCAATCAGGAACACACCTGAGTCATTGAACCGAACTTCAGCATGGACTGGTCCCCGCCGAAGACCAAGCGCGGCAACCCCGTCCTTCACACATGCAATAATCTCTGATTGCCTCTTCTGGGAATGGCGTGATGGTGTGACATATATTGTTTCCTCAAAGAAGGGTCCGTCAAGAGGATCGGGCTTATCGAAGAGGGCGAAAACATGCAGCTCTCCTTCGGCCAGAACTCCTTCCAGCGCGACCTCCTCGCCGTCAATGAAGGACTCCGTCAGAACGCATTCCTGAACACAGGATTGTCTCTCCTTCTGCACAATGCCAATCACTCTTTCACACGCGTAAGCAAATTCCGCTTCGTTATCAACACGAATCACGCCGCGACTTCCCGAAAGAGAAAGAGGCTTTACGACGCAGGGAAATCCAAACGCCGGCGCCTCCCGCCTGTTTCCAGATTCAATCATGTAAAAATCCGGCTGGGAAACGCCGGCTTGATGAAGGAAAGTCCTCATCGCAAATTTGTTCCTTGTCGCCGCCACGGATTTAACCGGATTGTGCCGCAGTTGCAGGGCTGCTGCAATTTGATGAGCAAGCACAACGCCCTCATCATCCACCCCTATCACTCCGTCCAGCAGATGATGTGATGCGAATTCTCTGACAAGCCGAATTGCTTCCTTGGCGTCATCGTAGGGGAGATCGATAAGTCCAGCGGGATTGAATGATGCAAGCGTATTGCGTCGATCAGAGGCCACGGTGATATCGATCGAAGCGGACGTTCCTGCATGCAGAAACGCCTTCGCGCGATAGGAGGTGCTGGGTATCAGAACGAACACACGTGGCATGGAGATTCCTTCTTGCCTTGCATGTGAATAGCTACCAAAGAGCCGATGACCCGATTACTTTTTGGTCGGCGAGTAAAACGGGTTGGTTCCCGCAGCATGATCAGTCACATCAAGAACTTCTTCAACTTCAGGAAGCGCACGACGAATAGAGGCCTCGATTCCCTGGCGCAGTGTCACATCCGCCATACCACAACCCTGGCACCCGCCGCCGAGTTGGAGGTACAGGTCGGCACCCCGAACATCAATGAGCGACACAACACCCCCATGTTGTGCTATGAGCGGATTGATTTCATTGTTCAGAATCGTTTCAACCTTCTTCCGAAGATCGATCTCCGATGCGGATCGACGCACATCCTCCTCCGCAACCAGCGGTTGGCCTGATTGAATTTGTTTTCGAATTGCTGCGCCAATCTGCTTCGCAATCGGCATCCACTGCTCGTCATTCGTCTTCGTTACCTTCACGACAGAGCCGGAGATCAATACTGCAACGACGTTGTCTATAGCAAAGAGTGCTTCCGGCAGTGGAGAACCCTTTGCGTCTTCCTTCTGCGAAAAGAACGCAGATCTCTTGGGAAGAATCGGACGATCGACCGTGAACTGGCAAACCTCGTTTGTGAGTATTTGAGCTTGTATTTTTATTTCTTCGGTCAAGGAGTTCTCCTCTCTCTCACATTCCGACAGTTCGGGGGATTCGGTTGAAGTACGGTGATAGAAACAGGTCCTCTTCAAGATACAACGCGAGCCGCTTGGAGTCAATCGCCCATGTGATTTCGTTGACAATGGCAGGCCTTTTGGATATATTTTTCACGCAGAAAATCAACTGAGAGTTGTACAGGCGGCGCATGCCATCAGAAGATAAGAACAAACAAAAGCAGCAGGAGCGTCAGCGCATTCTCGAAGAAATCCGTCGACGCGCCGAAGAAGCGGAGATGCAACGCCTTGAGGAAGAGGATCGCAAGACAGAGGTGAACAGCCCACCGAAGGAACCCATCACAACTCCCCAAAAACTCTCCACCGCCGAAAAAAAGATTGAAGACCTCCGCGAACGGATCGTCATCGCGCTTGACAGGGGGAAACCCGAGAAAGCGCTTGCTATTCTCGATGAATTTCGTGAACTGGCTCCAATCGACCCCGACATTATTGAGTTTGAGGAAAGGCTGGAGGAGCTGCAAAGGGAGCAAGCTCGCTCCAAAAGGGCCAGGCGAACTTCAGAGGCGAGAGAAGACGAGGAGGCAAAACGCAAGGAGGATGAGAAGCAAAGAAAGAAGATAGAGGGTCTCCTGGCAGATGCCGACTCATTGTACCAACAAGAAAAGTATGAAAAAGCTCTTTCCGCGCTTGATGAAGTGCTGGAACACGATCCGGAGAATGAGGAGGCGGTGCAATTCCGCGAAACGATTGAGAAGGCGTTCGCCCTGGCCGAACAGGTGCGTAAAGAAGAAGCAACACGGAAGGAGAAATTCAAGGAAGCTTCTTCACCCCCGGTTCCCGAGCCTGTGGTCCCGCGGTCTGATGCCGAAATCTGGGGAAGCACCACGGTACAAAAGAAACAGTCCGAATTTGATATTCCCGAAGACGAGCCGCAGCCTATCGTTCCGCAGAAACCGCCCGTGTTCGATCGGGCCGTGGTTGCGGTAACCAGAATCCGCTTCCCGATCAAGAAAATTCTCACCATCCTTGGGATTGTTGCCGGAGCGTTTCTTGGTTACATTGTTGTAGACTCCATACGCAACGCGGTCTTCCCTCCGTCTCATGCGCTGGTTGTCCTCCCCCCGGCCTTTTCGAAGGATGACCCGACAGAAGCATACATTGTTGAAGGATTTGCGGAAGATCTCATCGCCGACCTGTCGCGTATTGAACGCTTGCGTGTTTTTGCAGCAACAACGACATTTCATTTGCGCCGGAATGCGACAACCCCGGTTCAAACCGCACGATCGCTTGGTGCAAACTACTTTCTACAATGGAACCTCTCGGCAATACCAGACGCCGTCATGTTAAACGTATTGTTGTATGACACGCTCGCTTCGCAACCAATCTACGGAAACCGTTATACGATCTCCCGGAGGGAATTTCCTTCTCTTCGTAGAGAAATTGTGAGGGCGATTGTCGACACAATGCATGTCGAACTCTCTCCGGACGTTGAGGCAGAATTTGCACGACGTTCAACGGCACAATGGGAAGCGTATGACGCGTACTTGCAGGGCAGATACTATCTTGCCAACCGCGATAAATACTTTGTAAGTGACGCTGCGGATATGCTCGAGCGATCGTTAGCGTTCGACTCCACGTTCAGCCAGGCGTACGCGGAGCTGGGGTGGTCGGATATTCTTTCTTATGAGATGGGGGTTGATACTTCGCAGACCCGACTCGCGCGCGCATCTTCTGCCGCATCGCGTGCTGTCTCCAATGGGTTCTTCGGCTCAGAGCCTTATCGGGTTCTCGGCATGGCTGATTATCTGAGAAAAAATTATGACAAGTCCATTCAGCGCCTTCAGCGCGCCGCCGCCTTGGGGCCAAGCGATGCTGAAACGCATCGGAGGCTTGCAATTGCCTATGTCACAACCGGTCGGCTGGATGAAGCCGAGCGTGCGGCCGAGGTTGCCGTGGCATGTGACCCGAGAAATGTCGAGTCATACACCATCCAGGGGCAGGTGTTTGAATTCGCTCGCAATTACAAGGCCGCGGTGATGAGTTTCGAGCGTGGCTGGTCTCTCTCCTCCGATCCAAGCGAGTACGGAAGCCGTTACTTCGCCGATGTTCTGGTGCTCGCTCATAAGCATGACCGCGCAGCCCAGATCCTTGCAGATCGCGTTGCGCGAGATCGACAAAGTGCGATTGACTATTACAAGCTTGCCCGTGTTTATCAATCCGGCGGCCGATCCATTCAACTCTGGGAGGGCGCGCTGAGAAAAGCAAAAGAATTGAACGATCAGCATCTCGCGGTGTATCCTAACGATCCGCTCGTTTTGATGCAGCAGGCGCTTGTCGACTCCCGTCTCGGTCATTTCAAAGATGCACAGAGTTCGGCAAACAAGGCCTACCGGCTCGCCCCGGACAATTACGAAGTAATCTATAATCTCGCTAAGATGTTTGCCCTTCAACAGGACAAAGAAAAAGCGTTGTCCTACCTGGCCCACGCAATCGATCGCCGTTACGATCCTGAATTTCTTCTCGACATGGACATGTACAATCTCCACGATGACGAAGAGTTCAAGCAGCTTCTTGTTCGTTACTGAGAGCCTACTGTTGTTGTTTCCTTTCTCTGTACGCGGGTCGGTGACCACTCTTCGTTGACATTCAAAACCAGAATAAATATATTGGGGCGATACGGTGAGCATTCGCCCCGCTTTGCACGAACCATAGGAAACTTAGGTTGACATGCCGGAGATTAATAGTGCAGCAAATCATGAACGCAGAAAGAAAGCCGGCGAATACCTGAAGATGGCGGATAAGCTGTTCAAGGCTGCCGACTACGACGGCGCGAACAGGCTGGTTCTCCTCGCAATGCAAACCGACCCACGCAACCCTTACGCGATCGCCTACCAGGAGCGAATCCACTTCGCCCTGGAAAAGCGCGAAGGCCCCAAATCAACTTCCACTTCTCCGAAAACTTTCACCAAAAGGATCCGTCACTCAACTTCCCATGAAACCTCCGAAGCGCGACAAACACGTGAAGAGGATGAGCGACGGCACGAATTAGAAGAGCAGGCCAGACTCCAGGCAATCGCCAACGCGAAAAAACGGACAGAAGAAGACATCCGTCGAAAATCACTTGAGGAGCAACAGGCGAAAGCGGAAGAGGAGGTCCATAAGAAGCTCGCAGAGGCTCAAGCCAAGCTCGAAGAGGAGCGCAAGAGGCTCGAAGCAGACCAACAGAAACGAATTGTACAAGAAGACCAAGTCAAGCAAGAGCGGGAACGAAAGCGGGCGGAAGCTGAAAGAGAGTTGCGTGAAAGGGAGAGTCTCGCCCGCCAGAAAATAGAAGACGAAACAAAACTGCGGTTGGAGGAAGAGAGGCACAAGTTGCAGGCGGAAATGCGCGCTGCGCTTGAAGCGGAAAAACAACGCGTCGAGACGGAGTTCAATGCGCGCCTTCTGGAGGAACGATCGAAGTTCGAAGAACAACAGCGAACGGAGCAGGAAGCCGCCAACGCCCGTACGCGCAAAAAAGAAGAAGAGCTGAAACGTGCCGAGGAGGAGTGGCTAAAGCGTCTCGAAGATGAGCGGTCCGCTCTTGCAGCAGAGCGACAAAAAATCGACGAGCAAAGGAAAGCCCAGGAGTCGGGAGCCGAAGAACGTCGCCGGAAGGAAGCCGAGGACAGGAAAAAACTCGAGGAAGAGTATCGCAACAAGATTGAAGAACTCACCGCTTCACGCAATACGAAAGGCGAGGCCGAACGGGCACGCCTCGAAAGCCAACTCCACCAGCTTGAGGAAGATTCCCGACGAAAACTCCAGCAGGAGAGAGAACGCCTCGCCGAGGAGCGTAAGGCACTCGAGGAGCATCTGCTGGACCGGTTTAAGCAGGATCGAACGGAGCTCGAGGAACAGCAACAAAAACGCCTCAAAGAGTTGGATGCGCGCTTGCAACGCGAAGAGGAGGAACGAAAGCGGATGGAGGAGCAGTACAAACACCGCATCGATATTCTTACGAGTTCCCGTGACGAAACCGCAAAATCCCAACGCGCTGATCTTAAGGAACAACTCCAGCAATTCAAAGAGGAATCAGCCAAGAAGCTGGAAGATGAGAGGCAACGACTGATCGAGGAGAAGAAGCGCATCGAAGACGAGGTACAACAGCGGCTTGAGCAGGGAAAGAAAGAGATTGAAGAGCTGAAACGGAAGCATAAGGAGGAAAATGACGCCCGGAAGAAGCTTGAGGATGAACATCAGGCTGCCGTCAAGAAGCTCGAAAAGGCGAAGAAGAAGAATGAGGAAGAAAAGCGTCTAGAACTCGAGGCTGAAGTGCGACGGGTGGAAGAGCAGGCCCAAAAAATGCTCGAAGAGGAACGGCAGCGTCTCACCGAGGAACGCCAACAGATTGAGGAACAGCTTCACCAGCGTTTGGAGCGTGAGCGACAATTGCTGGAAGAAGAGCGCCAGCGACATGAACAGGAAGCTGAGGAGCGCACGAAGGCTACGGAAGAGGAACATCGGCAACGAGAAAGGGAATTCCAGGCAAAGATCGAAAACCTCAAGTTCTCACAGGATTCCACAGCTGAACAGAAGAAAGGGGAAATCGAGTCTGAGCGCCTCCGCTATGAAGAGGAGTATCAGAAAAAGCTGGAGAAAGAAAAACAGGAGCTTGAGGAAGAACGAAATAGACTCGAAGAGCAGGCACGCCTTCAGCTTGAAAAAGAGAAGCAAGCTCTGGAAGCGGCAAAGAGCAAGCAGGAGCTGGAAGAACAGGAGCGCTTGAAAGCAGAACAACTTCGTCAAAAAGAAATTGAAGCTGAATACGAGCGTAAGCTGGAGGAGGAGCGCGCCCGGATTGCCGAAGAGGCCCGCCAAAAACTTGAGGAAGAACGGAGGCGTCTCGACGAGGAGGCGAAAAGAAAAGCGGAAGAGGATACTCGCCGCAGGGAAGAGGAAGAGCGGGAGCGGGCAATGCAGGAGGAGGAGCGGCGGTTGCAGGAGCAGGAGGATGCCAAGCGGTATGAAGAAGAGGTTCGCCTCGCAATTGAAGAGGGGCGGATGCTGGCACAGCAAAAGAAAATCCGTTCCTACCTGCAAAAAGGACGCGAGTTTGTTGAGGAAGGACAATTCGAAGATGCGTTGAAGGAGGTAACCAAAGCCTTCCTTCTGGATCCTTCACATGAAGAGGCGCATGAGTTCGAACAATCGATTTACCTCGCGCGCGAAGCACACATGCGCAATCTTGACGAGGCCCGGGAGCTGGAGGAAAAGCAACGGCGGAAGCTTGAAGAAATGCAGCGCAAAATCGAGGAACAGGCTATTCGGGATCGTGAAGAAGAGGAACGAAGGGCCATACAACAGGCAAAGGTGGCAGGGTCATTGCGTAAAGTGAACGAATATTTCGGTCATAGCGATTTCGAGAAAGCCCTGAAGGAAATCGAAACGATCTTTAGCCTCGACCCGGGGAACGATGAAGCTCGCGAAATAGAAGCAAAAATTCTTGGCGCACAGAATGCGTCGCATGCAAAAGAACGATCCAATCAACGATCGATGGAGGGCGAAGCCTGGCAACGCGAGATTGAACAACAAGAACTGCATGCAGAAGAAGGACGCAAGCAGCTCCGCCAGGAAACACTGAACACCTATCGCAGCATGCTCAAGCAGATGTGGGTGGACGGAAAACCAGCCAAAGAGGAGCGGGCCATGCTCGATGTTGTGGGTCGTTCTCTCGGCATTACCGATACTGACCACATCGTGTTGGAGCGTGAAGTCCAGCTTGAATCCTACACCGAGGCGCTCCGCTCTGCGTGGAAGTCCGGTATCATTGACACGGACGATACAAAAACCCACGAGAACCTCCGCAACCTCTACGGCGTGACAATGGATCAACACCACGCAATTGAACCCGGCGTCCTCCGCGAGGTTCGCCGCTCCCAGCGCGAATAACCTCCACCGCTTCACCCATATTCCGGCAAAGACATATTTGTCTTTTATCCTTGACAAGACGACAAATTTGTCGTATCTTGTTGCCCGGTAATCCTGAACCACTTATCCCGCCAACATGCCTATGCGTACCATCTTCTTGCTCGACATTGATTGCTTCTTCGCCTCCGTGGAAATGGCCACACGCCCTGAGCTCCGCGGCAAACCGGTCTGCATCGGCGGGCAACGAAATGACCGCGGTATTGTCGCGTGTCCCAACTACGAAGCGCGTGCTTACGGCGTGAGGACTGCAATGCCGCTTCGAACTGCGGCAGCTTTACTTCCCCCCCATGCTGTGTTCCTGCCGGGAAATCATTCTCTGTACGCAGAATATTCCGAACGGGTCATGGACATCCTATACGACTTTACTCCTGATATTGAACAGGTGAGCGTGGATGAAGCCTATATGGATGTTACCGGCTGTCTCCACTTCTGGAAGGGAAGCGCATCGTGCATGGCTCTCGCCATCAAAGAGCGGATGCAACAGCAGTGTGGTCTGAGTGTTTCCATCGGGGTTGCCTCCAACAGGGTCTGCGCAAAAATTGCTGCCAGCTTGAAAAAACCGGACGGACTTGTCGTTGTTCCTCACGGTAAAGAACAGAAATTTCTTGCTCCCCTTCCCATTGAGGTGGTGCCTGGCGTTGGAGTGAAAACTCTTCCAAAGCTGCACGCGCAGGGAATTTTTACCGTTTCTGATGTTTTTTCTCGTCCCCTCGATCAACAATCATGGATTGGGAGGTATCTCATGGGTGTTGCCGCCGGGAAAGAAACGCAGAGAATGCAGTATAACCGTGTGGAAAAGTCTATTTCGAGAGATACGACTTTTTCACAAGATACCTGCGATCGCGATCTTATCCTTTCCACCCTCTATTATCTGACAGAGCGCTGCTGTAAGACATTACGGCGGCGGCAACACCGTGCGACCACGGTTACTGCGAAGGTGCGGTTTGCAGATTTTACCACTGTACAAAAACAAACTACACTACCCGCTTCCTCCGATCATGAAGATGATATATTTGCTTCCGCACAACAGCTAGTTCAACTACTCCTCCCCGATAAACAGTTTATTCGCCTGGTCGGTGTAAAGGTCTCCAATCTTTCCGACACCTCCTCTCAACAACTGGAGTTGGATGGAGGAAAGGCGGAAAAGATTGACCGGCTCTACAAGCGCATCGACGCACTGCAGGAAAAACACGGTTATACAACGATTCGCTGGGGAATAACACAGCACCTGCATAAGTCTTTTGCGTCAGATGCCAGGGGTTATCGCTTACACAGTCCCGTCTATGAACTATGATTGACCAGCGTTCCACAAAAGAAGGGCGGGAAACCCTTCGACTGTATATGCAAGCATGGGCACGCCATCGCATCTATTTTGGATTCACCAGTATCCCGTTGCACGACAAGGCGCGCTTAGATTTCCCTGTGACGCTATTTCCGCAGAGCGATGTTTTGATCTATCGCTTTCCACACAATTACCAGGACAAAATGAAACGGGGATTTCGAAACGACAATTTCCTCCACCATTCCATGTTCACTGATTATCTGGGGCAGGCAAAACAAATAGATCCAACAACAATTATCGCCTTGTGCCTCCATCCTATCTACCGAACAGAAGAACTGTCACTCGATGTTTTCTTGCCCCGGTTGTGCCGTTTCCTTGACGATCTCCCTCAATCCCTCCGCTTTGCAGTGGCACTTCACAATAGGGAGTTTCTTCTGCCCGATTATTTTGCAGCGCTACAAGAGCGCAACGTTATTCATGTGCTGCATCATACCTTTGGAATGCCGTCACTCCTGGAACAGGCTATGACGCCACACGCTCTCTCCGCAGACTGCAGTATCATGATGGTAAAGGATCTTGCGGAACCGGAGACCGTTCTCGGCATCATCGAAACCATCCGACACTGTGTGGCAGAACGAAAAGAACTTCGCTTGTACTTCTCCGACCAGGAGCCGGGCGGGGCAATGGCACTCATTCAATTCATGGAACTGATGAATACCGATCTCTCAAAACTTTCACCGGTCAAACAACGGTATGCTGCCTAGTACCAATGCGTTGTCCTATCAGACGTTGGTGCAGGAGTTCAAAGCATCGCCGCCGGGAAAGCTGTACTGCCTGCACGGAACAAAAGCGGTCTTCCGGCTCTCGCTCTATGCGGCATCGCATGCATTGCTGAACGGCGTCCCCATCGCACTTGTGGACGGCACGAACCGCTTCGATGCATATTATATTGCCGAGTTCGCGCGGCAAGTGACAGCACAGCGGATCGTTTCGCAGAATGTTCCCCCGGAGCAGTTGCTCAAAAATATTTTTGTCTCGCGCGCCTTTACCTGTTATCAAATGGAGGCTGCTATTACAGAGCGTCTCCCTGCATTTCTCAAACGAAGCCATACATCCGTTGCCATTATCTTTGGTCTCCTCGATACGTTTTACGATGACCAGGCACCGCTATTTGAAGTACAGGCAAGCTTACAGCGTATCCTCCAATCTCTCCGAGAAAGAAAAAAAGAACACGTGTCTGTTCTCCTTGCCTCACACGACACGAAGCTCGCATCGGCAGAACGCAATGCTTTGTTTCCGACCCTCACGAAGGCAATGGATCGTGTCTTTTCTGTCAAGGACGATAATGACGGGAGGCGGGTGATTGTGCAGCCCGAAATTCCGGGGACGAGTCAACACACAAGGAAGCTTGCTACCGCCAATTCACAAAGAAAGGAGGTTCACAGTGGGAAGAACCGTTCCGACATTTACCATGGTCATCCAGCAGGAAATGGAAAGCTGGACAAAATTTCGACGCGGTCTACGCAAGGAGGATCAGGACGCGTTCGATGAGCTTTTTCGGGCGGCTCGTTTGCAGCTAGCAAGCAGTGCCTATGCAGCACGTCCGATCCCATTCGAAAGCATTGCGATGTCCATGCTGCTGTTGCAACAGCAGGTACTCCGAAAGCTGGAACAGCGGGTTGCAACATTGGAAGGTATTCATGACAGCGACGACAATCACCGGCTGGCTGTATGATATCTATGCCTCCGCAAAAGGCATCACTATATGGCTGATCGACAAAGAAGGAGGAAAGCACTGCTGCAGTGTACCCTTTCTCCCGTCGTTCTTTATGCACCTTTCTCACGAGGACACGAAGCGGCTCGGAGACCTCGTGCAGCGACTTCCCTGCCGCATCACTCTCAGCCAGACGAAGCAGAGAGAGATTTACTCGAACGAAGAATGGCCCGTGCAACGCGTCAGCGTTCATGACGCACTGCAGTTTAAACGGATCGTCCGACGGCTTGAACGCAATTTCCCACACTATTCATTCTTCAATTCAGACATAGCAGTACCACAGCTATTTTTGTACTCGACCGGCTTGTTCCCTCTTGCGTACGGCATGTACCACATTGATGGCAATGGTATACTGTTGGAGTGGCACCTGGAAGACAGTTTTGACGCAATGGAATACACCATGCCGCCACTGACCACCATGAGGCTTCGCAACCGCCCTGACTTCGTCAGCCCGAAATTTCGAAAAACCTATCAGCTCGAACTCAGTTACGACGGCGCAACCTACAGCCTGGAAAATGAAGAACCAGCGGAAATCCTGCATTCACTCAACCGCCACTTGCAACGTTGTGACCCCGATGTTCTTTTGACGGAGTATGGCGACGCAATCCTGATGCCGCTCTTAACACGCCTCTCTGTACAGGAGGAAATACCTCTGCTGCTCAACCGCGACCGGGAAATGGGGTATTTTACCACCAACGAGACAAGTTACTTTGCCTATGGAAAGATTGTGCACAAAGACGGAGCCTTTGAACTTGCGGGCCGCTGGCACCTCGATACGGAGAATTCCTTTATGATGGGAGAAGCAAGCCTTGACGGCGTTGCAGAAATTGCCCGCCTCACACAACTTTCCGTTCAGCATCAATCCCGCTCTACTATTGGCTCCGCCCTTTCCTCCATGCAATTATCGTGGGCCCATCAGCACAACTACCTCATCCCCGCAAAGAAGCGGGAGCCGGAGGAGTTCAAATCCGCGGCAACGTTACTTCTTGCCGACCGCGGCGGTCTTATTTATCAACCGATCATGGGATACCATGAGCAGATCGCAGAACTCGACTTCGTCTCCATGTATCCGACCATAATGGTGAAACACAACGTGTCGCCGGAAACCGTTAATTGCCGGTGCTGTACCAACACTACCGTTCCCGAACTTGACTATACCATTTGCGAAAAACGGATCGGCATCGTTCCATCAACATTGAGCACCGTTGTTCACAAGCGCTCCCTGTATAAAAAAGAAAAAAAGAGGTTGAAGAAACTCGGTGACGAGGACTGGCATATATACGACCGGCGGCAGAATGCATTAAAGTGGATGCTCGTCACCTGCTTCGGGTATCTTGGCTACAAGAATGCACGCTTCGGACGGATTGAAGCACATGAGTCCGTGAATGCCTACTCACGCGATGCAATCTTGTGCGCCAAGGAAATTGCTGAAAGACATGGACATAAATTCATTCATGCGATTGTGGATTGTTTGTGGCTTCACAAGGAGGGTGCAACGGAAGAAGAGTATGAAAAGCTTGCGGCGGAGATCAGCGCAGCGACGGGTATTGATCTTTCGCTCGAGGGCATTTACAACTGGATCGTCTTCCCTTCCTCCAAAATGGATCCACAGATTCCGACAGCAAACAAGTACGTTGGGTATTACACCAACGGCGATATCAAGATACGTGGCATTGAAGTGCGGCGGCGCGACACAGTGAAACTCATCAAGCGAATGCAGGCGGAAATGTTGGAGCTTTTCCAGCATGCGCGAAATGTCAAAGAGGTGGAAGCGCTCGTGCCAGCAGCACTTGTCAAAGCAAAGGAGTACATCGATCTTCTCCGTTCAGGCAAAGCCGATCCAATGGACCTCGTGGTGCGCTGCCATATTTCCAAGGAGCCTGAATCCTATACGACGCGTACGGTGAACTCCGAGGCAGCGCGGGCATTGAACGAAGCGGGGATACAGCTCAAGCCCGGAGAGACGGTGGAGTACATCATCGTTGATGCAACGGGGAAAAGGAAACCTCAAAAGTCCAAGCCTCTTGCCCTTTACACGCTTGATGATGGATATGATATTGAGAAGTACACCGAATTCGCCCTCAAGGCTGTTGAAACTCTTCTTCTGCCGTTTGGGTGGGACGTGGAAAAGCTGGAGGCAGAGTTTGGCGCCGGCAAAAAGAAGAAGGGCAAGGCACGATACAGCATCGCAAAAGCGGCGTTGTCACTCTTTGAACAGTCAAACAGTAGCACATTTTTCGCTTGACATTGGATTCTTGTTACCATATATTTAACCATATGGTTAAGCGTTTGTCTGACACTCTCGACAACGTATTTTCAGCCCTTGCGGACCCAACCCGTCGGGCAATCCTTGAACGTCTGGCGCGCGGAGCTTCATCCGTAACGGAGCTTGCTGAACCGCATGATATGTCCCTGCCTGCTGTCTCGAAGCACCTTCGCATCCTGGAGGAGGCCGGATTGATCTCGCGGACCAGAGACGGCCGCGTTCACCGCATGGAGCTTTCGACCAAGCCTATGAAGGAAGCCCTTGCGTGGCTCGAACGCTACAGAAAATTCTGGGATGAACGATTTGACTCTCTTGAAGAATTACTCAAAAACCCGAAGAACAAATAGGAGGCTCCATGACCACCCAAACGTCAACTGGTCAGGCAACTGAAACAACATTGTACATGAAACGAGTCTTTCAAGTACCACGGGAGAAAGTGTTCCAGGCGTGGACGTCACCGGACCTTTTGAAGAAGTGGTTTGCCGCGTCGGACGATTATACCTGTCCGATCGCCGAGGTCGATGCGCGTGTGGAAGGGAAATTCCGCATCGCGATGAAGCACACTACCAAGGGGATGACGCATACCGCAGTTGGAGTATATCGTGAAGTGAAATCGCCCGAACGGCTCGTTTTCACCTGGTCATGGGAGGGAGAAGAGGAAAACGGGGAAACCCTCGTTACCATTGATTTTCGTTCCGTTGGCAATACAACCGAAATGATGTTTAAACATGAGAACTTCCCTTCCAAGAAGGTTCGCGATGACCATGAGCAGGGATGGATTGGATGTTTCAACAGGTTTGCAGCGGCCGTTAAGTAGTGCGGAAGTGCTCCTGCGTTGAGCCCTGGTTTGGCCAGGGCTTTTTTTATGGCCCATGTTCACACTCGTTCCACATCAGTTGAATCTCTTCATTATGGTCATTACCTTTGCACGCAATCCATCGACAACCCAGAGGCTAACCGCAGAATGAACCACAAAACATTCCTTGTTCCGCCGGAAAAGAAGATCAAGCTAAAACACTACGATCCAGGATTTACCGGGACGTTTACCTCTAAGGATGAGGCAAGAGAAAAGCTCGCGTCCGACATTGAATCACTGGCAAAACTGCAGGATGTATTCTATGCAGACAACAAATTCTCCCTGCTCATCATATTTCAGGCGATGGATGCTGCCGGCAAGGATAGCACTATTAAGCACGTCATGAGCGGCGTAAACCCGCAAGGGTGTCAAGTGTTCAGCTTCAAGGCTCCTTCTGCTGAGGAACTGGACCATACATACCTGTGGCGTTGCATGAAAGCCTTGCCGGAACGAGGCCGCATCGGTATTTTCAATCGCTCATACTATGAAGAGGTGCTTGTCATCCGTGTTCACCCTGAAATTCTTGCGGGACGATTACTGCCTGATTCGGTAAAGAACGATGACGATATCTGGAGCCACCGCTATGAGGACATCAATAATTTTGAGCGACATCTTGTACGCAATGGCACCATCGTTCTGAAATTTTTCCTTCATGTATCAAAAGAAGAGCAGAAGAAGCGGTTCTTGAAGAGAATTGAACGGCAGGAGAAAAACTGGAAGTTTTCCCTTAACGATGTACAGGAACGTAAACACTGGGAAGAATACATGCGCGCGTATGAAGGCATGTTCAGCAATACAAGCACACAATGGGCACCATGGTATATCATTCCCGCAGATCACAAATGGTTCATGCGAACCGCAGTCGCTGATATTATTGTGACCACACTCCGATCACTGGACATACAGTATCCATCCCTCAGCGAGGATCAACTGCAAGCCCTTGATAAAGCAAAGGTTCAACTGGAGAGCGAACAGTAAGAAAAATATTTCACCCTTCTCCACATTAGAATTCCGCGCTGATGCCAATCGTGGGAAGGATTCCAATGGAACTCTCATCGAAGTCTGCCCGTTGCTCGCGCGCATTCCAGCGTACTCCCCCACTGAACTTATTGTTGTAAACGTTTTGAATATCAAGATAAACGATGAGATTCCACGAGGCGAAATTCCACCGGCGGTCCACGCGAACATCCAGTGCGTGTGCAGACTTCACCCGCAGCGAGTTATAGGCGGCTTCATCCTGAGTGCCATCTGACCGAAATGGAGTGTACGGCTGGCCAGAGGCATAACGAAACTTCATGCTTGCTTCCCAACGATCGTCGAATCGATACCCACCACTGATATTTGCGATAACCTCTTGGTCAAATGCACCAGGCCGCTCCATGCCGTCGATAGCCGTGAACCTTGTACGACTGAGGGTGAGGCTCAGTATCCCGTATACCGGAACATCAGAGAGCTTCTTTTGAACAAGGAGCTCCACTCCCTGCGACATTCCGCGACCATCACTGGCCAGTTGGTCAAGACCAAACGAAGCAAAATTCTCGTCCGATCCGCCAAATCCGCCGCCGGTATTTGCAAGAACCAGATAGGTTCGACGAAGGCTCGCTGGGTAGTCTGTATATCGCTTGTAAAATCCTTCAATCCTGACTTTCAGGTCTGCATTCAGCAGATGTTCCAGACTCAGGACATATTGATCGGCACGCACAGCGCGAAGGGATCGGTTCTCAGGGTTCGCGACAAGCCAGATGTAGGACGGATTCTGACGATACACCCCTGCGGTTGCTGTCAGACTAGTGATTTCTGATATCCTGTATCCTACAGAGACCCGGGGCGAAAGATAGGTGGCGTTGGAAAGAAGACCAAAGTAGTCCAGACGACCGCCGAACGTAAAATCAATGTCTCGAAACAATTGCTGGGAAAGCTGAAGATACCCTGATGCTTTGTACGATGTCGAAGAATAACCTTGAATATTCAGGTCGAGCGTGTCGCCAAAAGTCGTCCGATATTGTGGGAGCGCCAATGACGTGGTGAAGTTAACTCTTTTTGCCTGGCCACCGAAGGATAGCTCCGACGTCTTCCCTGGCTTGACAACCATGTCGGCACGGAGACTTGTTTCCCCTTCAATTGACTTGTTGGTGAAGATCGGGCTGAGTAATGAGTCCCGTTGGATTCCGTTGTAGTTCACGTAGGTTCGTCCCAGCGTGACTCGGGAGAATCCAGTCCCATAAAGATGCTGCCAGGTTACCCCGCTCACGTATTGACGTTGAGCGGTTCCTAAGATTCGTGAGTTATCAAATCGATCGTCCGCGTCCTGATCGATGAAGTTCACATCATCAACCGCCCCGATCGCAAGGAAAGTGAGATTGTTCGATTGATCAAGGCGATACGATATCCTCCCAAGAAAATCCCAGTATTCCGGGACAAAGCTGAAGCCGGCAGCTCTGAAAATAAAATCGAGGTAGCTCCTTCTTGCGGAAAAAATGAATGTCGCATTATTATTCAGAGGGCCCTGCATATTCAGGCCAAACTGACTCGCAGAGATCGTGGCTTTGCCTCCAAGCTTATCTCTTCTTCCATCCTGCAAATCGATAGTGAGAACCGATGAAAGCTTGTCACCATATCGTACACCAAACCCTCCGGTCGAAAACGCTGTCTCCCGGACGAAATCAAGATTGACATAACTGAGCGGGCCTCCACCAGCGCCCTGTGTCCCGAAATGATTGATATTGGAAATCTCAATGTTATCGATGACGAAGAGATTTTCAGAAGGAGCACCCCCGCGGACAACAAGGTCGTTGCGGCCCGGTTCAGCTACCGCAACGCCTGGCAGCACAGAAATTGCGCGAACCACATCTTCAAAACCACCTGGCGAGCGTCGGATCTCTTCATAGGACAAACGTTGTGCACTGACAGTCGCATCAGGATCGTCCTGAAAATAACTTCCCACAATCTCCACGGCGTCGATGTCGATGGCGGTTTGTTCAAGCCGCACTGCAAGGTCTATCAACCTCCCTGCTGCCACAACGATGTCCGACAAGACTAATGGGACATAGCCAAGAGATGATACTTGCACCTGATACGTCCCTATGGGGATGTTACGAATCTCAAAAACACCATCAACGTTTGCAGCCGCACCTATTGATGTTGACTGCAGGGTAATGATGGCTCCCGCAATCGGCTCCTGTGTTGCGCGATCTACTACGCGTCCCGTTATTCCTCCCGACGGTTCCTGGGCGAATACCTGCTGCGCACAACACAACAGAAGAAAAAGGAAGAGTAAGCACGCACTGCCCGGAGATGAGATGAAAGCTGGTTGAGATTTCATTTGCCTGAGAATTGTTTTGACAGAATATTTGCCCTGTGGTCGAATATTCTCTGGAGTTGCTTCCGAATCCCGAGGGAGTGTGCAAGCGAGCCGAGAATGCCAAAGGGAAGCGCGTAAACAACATGATCGGTCATTATGGTACCGCCATCAATTCTCGCAAAGCTATGGGTGTGTTTCCACAGGGCGTACGGGCCGCGGACCTGCGAATCGACAAATCGATCGGGCGGGGAGAACTCTTCAATCAGCGTTTTCCAACGCAATGGAATACCGAGCCACGAAATAGTGTATTCGATCTCCGCACCCGGCTTCATCACAATGGGAAGAGGAGACGTAATGTTGAACTTGAGCCATGAGGGGGTGATACTACCAAGGTTTTCCGGTTTCTCAAAGAAGGGAAACAGCAACTCCGCCGGAACTGGAAAAAACTGTTCTCGTTCCAGAGTGTATGCTTTCGGACTACGAAGTTCCTTCTTCTTAAAGAACTCCCACACAATGAGGGTGAAGGTCATAAAGCTGAAACCGTAGACAAAATCCTCCACAGGCATTGTCAAAAGCCTGATGCCCATATGGTGTTCCGTTCCATAAAGCACGATAGGCCTCGCGGTGAGATAGCCATTCACCGGAATCATGAACGTATACATGATGGCGAGAAAAAGCCAAAAGCGAGGCCGTGTCAACAAACGAGTTCCCATACACCGGTCCAGGATGACAACACCGACAGCAGAAAGGAGGGCAGAAAAAGTATATTCCATTACTTCCCTCCCCGTAAGAGAGTGTTAACGGCTTCCCACGTGAATACCGAAACAAACGCCAGGACAACGAAGAAGAACCACTCCTCAATCGGAAGGGCAAGAATTTCCACGCCTATGACATATTGGGGATTAAATGTCCAGTGACCACGGTCAGTGGCAGCAACGTCCCAGAGCCCGTAGAGAATTGAGGGTGTGAGGAGAGCAAAAAGAAGTCCTCTCTTATGCTTGTAAAGAGAAAGTCGTGGGTGAAAACTCACCACGAAAGGAACAAAGAGCATTGCTCCGAGAACCAGGAAATACTCTATCGCCATCCGAACCTCGCTAGACTACCGTTTCGTGCGACACTTGCTGCTCCTTTACTTCTTCCGATGTAAAGAACATGAGCAGGCCGTAAGGCTCGCCACCGTACTTGTGGTGAATCGCATGTGCCTTCTTAATCTCGAGCAGGAACGGAATGCGAAGAGGAAGGGCTTTTATCCTCCTGTGGATGTACAGATCATGGACGACGAAATAGAGGATGCCATAAGAAGAAATCCCAACTGAGGCCGCAACAATCTCATAATAATTGGAACCAAGTCCCCAGAGCATCAAGCCGATAGAAATTGAAGCAAAGATCATCGGAAAGATGTCATTGAGCTCAAACGGTCCTTCCCGTTTCGAGTGGTGGCTCTTGTGGAAGACCCATCCGATTTTGTGATAGATAAATCGGTGGGCGAGATAGGAAACGAATTCCATCAAGAGAAATGCCAATACCCCTATGATTACTAGCCTCATGAATCCCTCCTCGAAAAACCTGCTCGATACATTTCAAGTGCCTCTAAACGTTGAATCGAATGATCAACAATCCTTTGGGGATAGTCCCGACCAAGAAGAAATCCTGCTTGCAGTTGCTCAGTCTCCGATAATCTCCACGGTTCGTGAATCGACATGCCTGGAATTTCTTTCAGTTGAGGAATATAACGTCGGACGTAATCTCCTTTCGGATCAAACTTTTTGGCTTGTGTTGTCGGGTTGAAGACACGGAACCAGGGGGATGCATCTGTCCCGGTTCCCGCGACCCATTGCCAACCGCCGTTGTTCGATGCTACATCTGCGTCGACAAGATTTTCCATGAAATACTTCTCTCCCCATTGCCAGTTGATGTGGAGGTCCTTCGTTAGGAACGATGCAACAAGCATTCTTACCCTGTTGTGAATCCAACCCTCTTTTGCAAGCTGACGCATTCCGGCATCAACGAAAGGGTACCCCGTTTCGCCCCCACACCATGCGTCAAAGATTTTTCGATTGGTACTCCATGCAATGTCGTCAGCTGCTTCGTTGAAGGCACCGTGCGCGGCATGCGGAAAACTCGCGATGATCTGGTAATAAAACTCCCGCCAGACAATCTCCCGAAGAAACGCGTCGATATTTTCTCTCGATGACGGATCAGCGGACTTTTTCGACTCTTGGATATCCCAATACACTTTGCGAATGGACAACGTCCCGAGGGCAAGATGCGGTGAGAGAATTGAGGTACCATCAATAGCAGGAAGGTCTCTGCTTCTTTTGTATGAATTGATACCGCTCTTTAAGAAATCACGCCATCTCCGCAGGGCCGCCGATTCTCCGCCAGTTTCTGAAGGCTGTTCAATGTGGTGCGCCAAACCTTCACCAATGCTTGGTGTATGTAGCGATCGAATCCCTGGTAGTTCCGGTGTGATAAGCTCCTGGCGTTCGAGCCATGTCCGATAGTACGGAGTGAAAACTCGATATGGTTCACCCTTGCCGGTTGTAATTTTCGCTGGCGGAATCAAAACTCGGTCGTCCAACGCGATCCAGGATCGAGCCGCCTTCTTGAGCGCGACATCAATTCTTTGGTCGCGTTTGGCGGTCGCAGGATCGCAACCCCGCACAGCAAAGACCGCGTCGGCTTCATAATCAACTGCTGCCTGTGGAATCTCAATAGTAGGATCACCACGTCGAACGGTCAGAGATGATCCCAGTCTCCTCAAGCTCTTCTCTAAGTCCCACATGCTGGCGGTAACGAACCGGCGCCGGGGAGTATCTTTTTCATAGCGCTTATCAGGGGAAAGACACATGATGGGAATGACCTCTTCAGCCTCCTTTTGCGCAAACCAAAGAGCAGTGTTGTCATGAACTCGCAGGGCGCGTCTCATATATACAATCGCCCGGCGATATTTTTTCTTTGCTGTCATCACTTCTCTCTGCCGATGAGCGAGTGAGTGAGCGCTTCCAACCTCTCTCTGTAGGGGGTCAACGGCAGCATGCTCAGTTGAGAGAATGCGCGCTGAATATGTTCGGCAACAAGTTCACGCACCGCCTCAACCGTTTCTCCTTTGGAGACATCGCTTGCCGCCATCGTCAGGAAGGTATGTCGACCGTTTTGTTCATCGCGACCGACAGATTTACCCGTCCCTTCGACCTTCCCCACCGCATCCAATAAATCATCCTGAGCCTGGTATGCCATCCCGATATGCAGTCCAAACTGTTCTAATGCGTGGATTTCTTCCCTGGTTCCCCCGCCGATCAGTCCTCCAATCGCCGCGGATGCCCCGATGAGGCGGGCAGTCTTTTTCTCTACCAATGTTTCATGCTCGCTTGCCGAAATCCCCTCGTCCGACAGAATATCAAACCCCTGACCTTCGCAGAGATTCAAAAAGGCTGAGGAAAAACGCCGAATGATCTCATTGTTTGAAGACACATCGATTGAAGCCAGTGAATTGAAAGCAAGTCCGACAAGTGTATCTCCTGCAAGAATCGATGCGGACATCCCAAACTTAGCGTGAACAGTTTTCTTGCCGCGACGGAGATCGGAGCCGTCCATGATATCGTCATGGAGCAGCGATGAGGTGTGAAGCAATTCCATGGCGGCAGCGGCAGACATTGCGTCCTCGATTCGCCCGCCGACGGAACCGCAGGCGATTAAGACAAGGAGTGGTCTGATCCGTTTTCCACCGCTGGTCGCATACGAGAGGATCTCACTCAATTTTGCCGGTTCGACGTTGAGAACGAGCCGTTCAATCCTCTTGTTAATGAAGTCGCGAAGGATTACCGTTTCATCCTGTTCTCGATGAATCCGCGTGTTCGATATGTTCCTGTCAATGAGAAGATTCAACACTTTGTAACCTCGACAACATTATTGCGCCAAGCTGAGACAGCAATAACAAGCTTCCGCCTGGAGGAAACCACTGCTCGACGCGAGAACACGTCATAGTTCTGTTTCTCAATTTCTGTTAGAATGTCACTATATATTCCACTCATCAATTTCACGCAATACCGTGACCCGTCGTCAGGGATATAGCCCAATCCCTCAGATGCGCTTCGATAATACAGCCGCGCTCTATCAATTTGGAATCTCATGAAACTTTTGAAAGAATCGCCAGTACATTTCTTCTCGAAATCCGCTACCGATATTCGGTACTCTTTCAGGTCAACTTCAGGAAGGTAGATCCGACCTCGTTCATAGTCCTCCTTCACATCGCGGAGGATGTTTGTTAGTTGCATCGCCGTTCCAAGGTCTTTGGCATAGCGGTCGGCGTTTGGATTTGTCACTCCAAAGACGCGTGACATGATAAGTCCGACAACTCCAGCTACGTAATAGCAATATTCTTGAAGCTCTTTAAAGGTCTCATAATGGACAGGTGTAAGATCCATTTTCATTCCATGAAGCAGGTCGAGAAAATATTGTTGAGGGATGCAGCATCGTTCGACGGTTTCCCCAAAGACCTTGAACCCCTGGCCGGAACCCTGTAGCCCGTTATAGATGTCAGTCAGCATGCAACGTAACTTTTCGATTTTATCTTTTCTTGTGGCGATAGAATCGGTAGATTCGTTGTCCACCAAATTGTCGGCGAACCGGCAAAAGGCATACACCGCATAGGCAGCATTGCGTTTTTCCTCAGGAAGAACATGGGAGGCGAAGTAAAATGACTTTGCATAACGCCGAGTGTATCGTCTCGCGTCGTCGAAGCTTTCAGCAATATGGTTGGGCACCAGCATCATCACGATCCCCGCATACTCACCTGTTTGCCTCGAATTGCCTGAAACTCCCTGTGAACGTACTCCAATAGTCCTGCACTTGTCTGAATTACCTTGTCTTCGGCAATCCACGGCGAGCCATCTTCCTGCATTGCGCCTCCCCCAAATACCAGCTTGGCTTTCCTTGCATGAAGTATCCTTCGTAGCTTTCCAAGTTCATCTATCATGGCTTTGGCATTCACCTCCATCATAGTTGAAAGACATACGAGAGAGGGCTGTAGCTCTTTACACAACTCTCCAATGGCTTCCATCGGGGTGCGGCTGCCAAGATAATGTACAGTCCATCCCTCGACGCGGAGAACACTGGCAATACATCGAAGTCCAATATCGTGTTGCTCATCTTCCGGACATGCGCATAGTGCGGACAAGGTGGTTGTCTTTCGTACCCGCAGTTCAGACTGCAGTCTG
>QKGJ01000001.1 GCA_003251275.1 Ignavibacteria bacterium | reverse complement strand
CAAGTGCAATTCTGCCGAAAAGTTCACCCTTCTGCATGACGTTCTTCATGGCGCCGACAACATGTACGTCAGGAGGTGGCGGCGAAATACAACCCATCACCACTAAGAAAAGCATGGGTTTGGAAAGAATCTTCTGCAGCAAATGAAACTTCATTGTTAGAACGTAAACGCCTTGTCCGCATCGATGGTCCATTGCGCCAGCTCGGCCATTGTGCTACGTTCTGCTCCCTCGATCCACGGCTGGTTGGCAATTCCTCGGGCGTCGGCACAGGTGCCGCATGCTTTTACCTTCGCTCCCTTCGAGAGAACCGATTTCATCATTCGTTCGATGTTGTAGTACCCCTGCGCAGTTTGTTGATTTGTGAGTGCACAGGCGACTGCATCAGCCATTAGGAAGATGTGTACCTGGACCGTCGGGTGGTCTTTCTGCAATGCCATTGCAAGTCGGAAGGCGTTATACGCTTTTTCGGTTCCATAGGGGGCGTCGTTGATGAGTATGAGTATTGACATTTCGATTCCTTGTTCGTGAACTTATCGAAGCAGCATCATCGGCCGCATCTGCGTTGTGGATCCGACATGGAGCGAATAAAAGTATGTGCCGGAGGAAACAAGGGCGCCGGCGTCATTTGTTCCGTTCCAGCCGACCTCATGGATTCCCGGCGCGGCTTCTTCATCCAGGAGAACCCTGATCCTCCTTCCCACAATATCGTACAACGCGAGGTTGACGTGACTGCGCGAATGTAGTTGGAACGGGATCGTGGTTTCGGGATTAAACGGGTTGGGGTAGTTTTGAAAGAGTCTAAACCCCTCCGGTTTTGTCTGTCGTTCTTTCACAGGTACGCTAACTGACCGAAGCAAACTGTCTGCCCCACGGAGCATCACATGCATATTGTAAAGATGCTTCAGGTGGTCGCTGGCGGTTGTCCCGAAATACCCACGCACATGAAAGAATCCCGTATCGGCTCTCGAGTATTGTTGTCCAATGGAATCCGTGGCATTGAATAGAATGCGTGTCGTGCCTATGTGCGAAATCAGATAGTCTGCTGTTTGGGTTGTGTTCTCATACCCGACGGTCGTAATGCTGGAATGAGTAAGCAAGAACACCTTGTCCTGGTCCCGCGCGTCGGCAGCAAAACGCACAAAGTCCTGCATCTGTAGCTGCATGGTGGGAGGATCGGAGCTGCAATGGAGTCCGTCGGCGAGCGTCAGCGCATCCATACGATCATAGTATGCTGGAGTCTTGAAGATCTCACGAACCCCGGCATACCCGGCGCTGAACGAGGTAACGATCAATGATCCGATAGATGGGTCTTGAAAGATACCTGCAGAGTCGAGTGCGGAGATGATTGTGTCCAGAATACCCTGAAACTTTGCCTGGTTGCTGAAGTAGGTCTGATAGGAACTGGAAAAACTCCCGAGATGGATATTGAAAAGAACTGCATTCGTATGGGATTTGTATACTTCATCCTCTGCCGCCCATGATGCGCTGTGAAGATGAAACACCAGCGTGAACTCTCCGTTTGCAGGCGGTGTAAAGTAGTCCGGAATGAACACTTGTGCAAACTGGCCGCTCCCCAATTGAAGTTTCTGCGTCAGATCAATGCGCGTTCCGACGCCGACTCCCTGGCTAAACACCAATAGTGGGCAGAGAAGAAGAAAACATAGAAGTATTTGCGGTGTCTTCATTGCGAGATGTGAAAGTGTAAGTTCAAAGTATTGGAAGGGCCTATCATTTGCAAGTAGTTCGGGGCTGCTACGATTTGTGGCAGTTGCACGATGGCGCTTGTCAAGTAGCGAAAGGGAAAGAGCTGGATGAGACTAGCTTCTTCGTTTTATAGCCAGCAAGGTAATGTCGTCGATTTTCGGAGTGCCATTACGAAAGGTTGTTAGGTCTGCCATAGCCGATTTGATCAAATCCTCAGGGGAGCGATGATGTTCTCGTGCGATCAGCGCCGAAAGGCGCGCCTCACTGTACTCATCCTGTGAAGAGCTTCGAGCCTCCGTGAGACCGTCTGTATAAAGAAACAACGTATCACCCGCCGCCAATTGAATTTTCCGGGATTCATACTCTGCGCTAAAGAACATCCCTAACGGTAGCCCGGTGCTTTCAAGCGATCTAATCTGGCCATTCTGGACTGCCAACGGATAGCAATGACCGGCGTTCGTCATTTCGACCTCGCCGTTCGCAGATGCCTTGCCAAAGACAAGTGTGGCAAAGTTTACAGAATGGGTGCTTTCGGTAAAAAGCCTGTTCGCATGTTCTACCAATCGGTGAACAGGCATGTCTGTCGACGCGAGTGATCGAAAGATCCCATGGAGGTAGGACATGAGAAGCGAAGCCGCTACGCCTTTTCCGGAAACATCACCAAAAATAAAGAAGAGGCTTCCATCATCCTGCTGAATGAGGTCGCAAAAATCTCCACTGACAGGTCCGAGCGGCTCATAGTGATAGCATACCTCCCATCCCTCAATACGTTTGTTTGTCGTCGGGAGCAGTTTCCCTTGAACGGCCGCGGCTCTTTCCAGATCACGCTCCACCGCATGTTGCTGTTCGGCCGACAGATGAGCCAGGCATATTTTCACTAAGGGATCGGCCCGGAGATAATTTGCCTCAATTCCTTCCGAGCAAACGTGACAAATGCCGTACGAGCCGTCGTCAATTCGCTCAAGCGCCAAATCCACTTCGCGCAATAGGTCTACAAGCTGTGCATTGGGACGCTGTCCCTTGAGAAACTCTCTGATACGTGCCTGTCGATCAAGCAGGTGGGACTGAACATCTGCGTGACTTGCAACGGTTTCCATCTTTCTGCCTTTTTCGCTGTGAAGTCATGTGCTACAACCTATCATACGAAAACTCCGTTGGGAGAGTTACAGCCTCGATTGAGGGAATTTCGGAATCCATCGGCGAACGGAGGCCTTTTCAATCCCAGAATTCCGCCGCCGGCCATCAGTACAATTCCGACTGGCACCAACCAATCTGGGAACAGGATTCCAATTGTCATGTCAAAGCGACGAATCGACAACGCTACCACCGCCCATACATAGACGAACACGATCATGTATATCATTGCTCGGAAGCCTATGAAAAATGTCTTCACTGTATTATTATTGGGTCCTATGACCGGTTCCTTGTCCATCGTAAGGGTGGTATTACTTTCCCATCATCGGAAGATTTGATTAGAATGTTGAGTCGCTTACGCCGGGTCTCTTCCTTTTTCGCGCTCATCACCCACCATATGGATGGTTTTCTCGTAGAGGAAGGAAGTGACTGAAAAAATGCGTAGGCTTTTTTCCGTGAACGAAATTCTTTTTGATATGCCGGGTCCAATGCAACGGATCGTTGTTCATAGGAGGCTCGGCGCGATTTCTCCTTGGTGCGTTTGTTGAAAGCAGCCTGGCCCGCAGGCCGCATCATCCCCAGTTTGGTGAGTACACCGACGCGCTTGATATTTATCGCGCTCCAGTGGCTCGTCGGCTTGCGGGGCGTGAAGCGGATCTTGTACGATTCCTCGTCAATCGATTTCCTGATTCCATCAATCCAACCAAAGCAAAGGGCCTCGTCCACGGATTCCGGCCAGGTGATACTCGGTCTCCCTGTCCCCTTTTTATAGTAGCCGACCCATAGCTTCCTTTCGCTTGTATGATTCTTCCGTAGCCACTTGCGAAAATCGGACGGCTTTGGAAAGAAATGAGGCTTCATCTGTTTTTCTTGAATGTAACGAGCCCCTCTCGGTCTTCACTCATCCGTACGAAACCGTTTTTATTTAGCAAACGAACAGATGCCACATTGAGTCGATGTGCGATGGCGAAAAGGGTGGTGACGTTCTCTTTCTCGAATAGGCGCGAGACCATTGCGGACAATATGGTTGTCATAAGCCCCTGATTCCACCATCCCTTGTTCAGAGAATAGCCAATCTCACTCTCGGATTTCCCGTTTTCGACCTTCCAGACAAATGTCCCGATAATCTTTCCTGATATCCGTTCTTCGATTCCCCAGCGAAAGGCTTTGTTCAACCGCGCATCCAGAATCGAACGCGAGATCATTGCATCGGCGTCCTGAATCGTTCGGGGTGCGGGGTTGCGGCGAAATCTCATGGCTTCCTTATCCGAGTAGGCCTCAAAGATGTCATCCCTATCGGACACTTTCAACTGGCGGAGGATTACTTTCTCCAGCTCGATTGTCGGGACTATCGGTTCTTCAGGATCCATTCCTTCGATCACTCTCGTACAATAATTCGGTGAAGGTTTTTTCGTATTCCCGGACGTTGTTTTGAAGATTGAAGTGTTCTTCGATCAATTGCCGTCCGCGCTCGCCCATTGCCTTTCGCAGTTGATCATCGGACAGGAGAATTCTCAGCCTGTCGGCGAGCTCCGTCACCTCAATCGGAGTCTTCAACAAAAAGCCATTCTCACCGTCCTTCACAGCTTCATTCGTTGCACAGACATCGCTTGCGATCACCGGTGTTTTCATCGCAAGCGCCTCAAGAGCGACATTGGGAAGTCCTTCTTGCGATGATGGGAGGACAAGCAGATCCGTATCGGCAAGGACATTCGGAATATCATTGCGGAAACCGACGAGAAGAACATGATCATGTCCATCGATGGTGCTCAACCTGGACTTGAGAGTGCGGTAATACTCGTCGTTTGTGCTTTCCCCAACAATGATGAAATAGGTGTTCGGCGATTTCATGAACACTTGCCGGGCAGCGTCGAGAAGCAAGGCCTGCCCTTTTTCTGGTGAGATCCTTGCGATCATCGAAACGACAACGGCATTGTCCGGAATGTTATACTCTTTTCTCAGAATATTCTGCTGGACTTTGGCGGGATCGAACAGGGTCAGATCCACGCCGTTGTAGATTGCTTGGAGCTGCTCGCGGGGAATTGACCACGCCTGCTCTACGTAGTCCCTTCCTCCAATCGAATTCGCAATTCCCCTCAGGAGCGCAAGGTTGAAAAAGAATTTGCTCCGAAAATATTTGAGATTGTGCGGCAGCGTCATTCGTTTCGGGTCCCACACGGTTCCCATATTGAATACGACCCCCTTCTTGCCGTGAAGTCTTGATACCACACCCGCGAGCCGAAAATCTCTTGGGCACGTCGCGCAGGTGATATCGATTTTCTTTGTTCTCATAATCTTGGACAATCCGTACAGAGATGCGGGCTCAAGATCGCCAGTCATGGGAAGGGTGTAGGGGTGAATTCCTTTTTTCCGGAGCTCCTCTTCCATTCTTGACCGTGACTTCACCGCGAAGGAAACATCGTGCCCCAGCTCGGCAAGCCCCAACCCCAACTTGATGGCGAAGATTTCCACGCCGCCCAAAAAGGATATCGCATTGGTGATGAGCACATTCATACAGCGAGCAGGGACATTGGAAAAATACTTGAGGTATCAGTGAGTATGGTGAAGTTAGCGTGCAAAGCGGCGAAAGTCAAGGTGTGAAGACTTGCTCTTCGCCTCCTGATTGACTACTTTCTTCAAACCTTTCACAACCATCATTCTGCTTGAATCTCCGAACCCTTTTTTCCTCGATCATTGTTCTTGGCCTCTTTGGGTCACCGACGCTGCGGGCGGGTGACAGCCCAAAGACTGTGCGTGCCGTCCGTATGACGTCTCCCCCTGTTCTTGATGGGTTCCTGAATGATTCAGTGTGGCAGCAAGCTCAACCGGCAACAGGTTTTACCCAAAGAGATCCGGAGGAAGGCCAAGCAGCGTCCGAGCCAACGGAGATACGAGTTCTGTACGATGACGATGCTCTGTACTTCGGATGCATGTTCGATGACAATGACCCCTCAGGGATTGTTGCACGGCTGAGCAGGCGTGATGATGAGGTGGAATCGGATCACGCATCCATTCGTATCGACTCGTATCACGACCATCAGACAGGGTACGAGTTTACCTTCAATGCGGCCGGGGTCAAGGTTGATATCCTGCAATATGATGATGCGGAAAAGGAGGATGCTTCCTGGGACGCCGTCTGGGATCTGGAAGTGCAGATTCTGCCAAATGGCTGGTCTGCGGAAGTGAAAATTCCGTTTCGCATTCTCCGCTATCGGCAGCAAGAGGGAGAGACCGAGTGGGGGATCAACTTCCTTCGTTATGTGAGCAGAAAGAAAGAATCAACCCGATGGGCATTCACCCCGAAGAGCCAAAGCGGATTCATTTCCCGGTTTGGTCATCTTGTCGGATTGGAAAACCTGCCGGAGCCACGTCAACTCGAGTTGCTACCGTTTACTCTTGCTCGTCAGCGATACCAGCCGGCGCGTAGCTCGCAGGATCGCATTGCGGCTTTCAGCGGGAATGCCGGTCTCGACATGAAGTACAGCATCTCACGCAGCTTCACGCTTGATGCAACAATCAACCCTGACTTTGGACAGGTGGAAGCTGATCCTGCCGTTCTTAATCTGACAACCTTCGAGACGTTTTATCCCGAGAAGCGTCCATTTTTCATTGAAGGAACGCAGATACTCCGTTTCACCACCTTTGGGGGTGATCTCGGTCCTGGCATGTTTTACTCTCGAAGAATCGGTCGTGCCATCAACCCGTCAGAGGTACGCACGCCCGCGGGTGGGAAGGTGAAAGATCTTCCTCAGAACACTACCATTCTCGGCGCAGCAAAAGTAAATGGGAAGACAGAGGGAGGATTCTCTCTCGGCGTCCTGCAGGCGGTGACCCAGAAGGAAGTGGCAACAGTGATCGATTCCCTCGGCGGGAGGGGGGATCAAACACTGGAACCGTTGGCCTCGTACAGCGTCATTCGTCTTAAGCAGGATGTGCTGAGCAATTCCAACGTCGGTGCCATCCTGACGACCGTCCTTCGCGACGGTCGAGAACCGGGAGTCACTAATGGATACGACTGGCTTCTTCGACTTGACGACAACAGGTACCTCTTCGAAGGATTCTTTGCACACACACACACGACCCGTTTCGGTGAGCGCATTCGGGGATCCGCCGGTCGCTTCAATTTCTCCCGCGTGGCTGCAGAACATTGGCTCTGGGGGATCGGTGCGCGATACGCCTCACGACGGTACGATATCAATGACCTCGGATTCTTTTTCCGTCCTGATGGTTATACGGGACTCGCATCTCTTTCTTACAAAGAAGATCAACCGGCGGCGGTTGTTCGACGACACTACACGAGTCTGGGCTATACCGATTTCAGCAACATGGACGGCATCAATCTTCTCCGTCAATTGCAGGTGCAAACCAGTGTTCTGTTCACAAACTACTGGGAGGTTTCCGGTTCAGCTTTGGTCGATGCCGGCCGCTTCGACGATCGGGAGACACGGGGCAACGGCCTGTATAGCAAGCCGGTCAATGGCTCCGCACAGCTTTCCGTCGAATCCGACAGCAGGGAGAACATCGTTGGGGAAATTTCGTATCGGTTTGGGTGGGATGAAAAGAGGAAGCGCCAGCAGGGCATTGATGTTGAGCTCATTTTCAAACCTATGACCTGGATGGAATGGCAAATCCACTCAACCTACGAAACCGTCCGCAACCAGGAAGCGTGGGTCTTCAACAACGGCGGGTCGAGTATCTTTGCCGACCGTGGTACGAATGTGGTCGACTTTGTCGTACGGAATACGATTACCTTCACGCGCGACCTTACGCTGCAATTTTACGCTCAAGTCTTCCTTGCGAAGGGGCGCTATGAAAACTATCGGAGTCTTTCAGGTACGAGTGACTTTTCTCCGCTCCTCAGCGTGTTCGATAACAACTTCAACGAGCAATCACTCAACACAAACCTCGTACTCCGGTGGGAGTATCTTCCGGGGAGTACGCTCTTCCTTGTCTGGTCACAGGCACGCGATGGAGAGCATCAGGAATATTTCACCTCGCTCCGAAAGGACTTCGGAGATACCTTCCGCATCCCCCCCTCCAACGTTATCCTCCTCAAAGTGAGCTACTGGCTCAGTCTGTAACTCGGTTGCGCGTTGGCCTGGCAATATTTTTGGGATTTCTTATCGCAGCATCACCAACACTTTCACAACACCCACTTTCCCTTGCAGGGGCTCAAGTGCCTTTCCAAGAATTGTTCCTGTTGGATAGATGGCGACGCCGTTCACGAGTGTAGGAGATGCTTTCATGGCGTGACCAGCGATGCTTGAAGTAGTAAGCAAGTCCCCTGGTTTAATGACGCCGTTCTCGTCCGTCACCTTCGTGGGGACGATGCCGACAATGGCAACAGGGATATCGTTCTCATCCATGCGTGTCACACCGTCTTTATCTGCGCCAAGCACGCCTGGTCGTGTCGAGTAAATCCCGGCGACCTTTGTGTCATACGGAGCAGTTGATTTCTCGATTGCTTTCGGATTCTTTTCAGATAGCACAACAACATCGCCGGGTTCGTATGCTGCCTTTCCCCCAGAAGCTTCAAACGCTTCAGCAAAGTCCGAGCCGGCAACATAAGTTCCAGCGCTGGTTATGTGAAACTTTCTTGTTGATCCACTCACCCCGTCCCACGCAATTCCCTCGACAAAGCTGGCAGTAGAACTCGGGTGCTGATGCATTTTTATCACAGGCGATGTATTGGATGAGCTTGCATTACGAACCCATATTGCCTC
>QKGJ01000135.1 GCA_003251275.1 Ignavibacteria bacterium | reverse complement strand
ATTTCTTGGAAGTCCACTCTTTGCAATCCCCCTTCAATATTTCTATCTTGGGGCATGACTTTTCAATCACACCGCGAGTAACATGCCCGCTATTGCTGCGATTGATGTCGGCTCCAACGGAATACGCCTTGCCATCGGCATGGCGAATGGCCCAGACCCCCCCACCGTCCTTGAAAACATTCGCGAGTCTGTCCGCCTAGGACAGGATGTCTTTACCACGGGATCAATTTCTGAAGAGACCCTGGATAAGGCGGTCGAGTCGTTCAAAAAATTCCGGACGATCATCGACCAACATGCCGTTACCAACATCAAAGCCGTGGCAACAAGCGCTGCGCGCGAAGCGACGAACCGCGAAATCTTCCTCGACCGTATTATGCAGACGACGGGAATCGAAGTGATCACCATTAACGCGGAAGAAGAAGCGCGTTTGATCCACCTCGGTATCGCTTACAAAATCCCTTTGAAAAATAAGTTTGCAATGCTCATCGATATCGGTGGTGGAAGTGTTGAAATCACACTGGCCGAAGGTGATACAATCATTGCAACCGAGAGCTTCCGCATGGGGGCAGTGCGATTGTTGCAGGTACTCGAAGAAAAAAAACACGGCGAGAAACGATTCAACCAGCTTGTCCGCGAGTATGTGGAGTCCTCACACAAACGAATCAAGAAAGAACTGGGGGGCAAGAAAATCGATGTGTGTGTTGGAACAGGTGGGAACATCGAGGCACTGGGTGATCTGCGAAAGGAGCTGCTGAAAAAAGATCGGAACACTGTTGTTTCGCTGGAAGACCTCGAAGCACTTTCAAAGAAACTGGCTGGCATGACATACGAGGAACGAATCCAGGAACTTCACCTCCGACCGGACCGTGCAGACGTGATAGTGCCTGCATCAATGGTGTTGCACAAGATTGTGAAGCAGGCTGGGGTGGAAGAAGTGGAGGTCCCTCACATCGGACTGAAGGATGGCATCCTCATTGACATCGTTGAAAACCTGTATGGCACCAGCAAACAGGCGCACCGGGACCAGGTCACTGCTTCGGCAATGGCAATCGGGCGGAAGTATTCGTTCGATGAACAGCATGGCACAACGGTCGTTCGATTAGCTGGAAGGCTTTTTGATGAAACACGAATGCTCCACAACCTCAACGGTGAATACAGATTGTTGTTGGAAGTGTCCGCGCTCCTTCATGATATCGGGCAGTTCATCAATACCACAGGACACCACAAACACACACAGTACCTGCTAAATGCCAACCCCGTGATTGGCCTGACGCCGGCGGAAATGGTGATTGTGTCAAACGTTGCGCGCTACCATCGAAAATCATTTCCCAAACCACAACATGATTTGTATGAGGCTCTGTCCTCAAAGGAAAAGGTGATTGTCTCGAAACTCGCCGCAATTCTCCGTGTGGCGGACGCTTTAGACAACGAACACGCGTCAAAAGTTGCCGACCTTACTGTCGAATACAAGAAACCAAAACTCACAGTGAAACTGGCAGGAGAAGGCGATATGCTGCTCGAACGGTGGGCAGTCGCACGGAAGTCGGGTTTGTTTGAAGATGTATTCAGCACGAAGATTGTTCTCGATGAATAAGCCAGGTCCAACTCATGAGTGTGAAGAAAAGAACAATCGACATTCAACGTCGGTTTCAGAGAATTGACAAGAGCCTCGAAGAAGAGCTCAACCGCCGCTGGGAAAGATATGCAAATACCCTGACCCGCTGCAAACGGGGATTTTCCGAGGGGGCAGTCCATGACCTCCGTATCTCCTGCCGCCGAATGATTGCTATTCTGGACATACTCCTCCTGATCATTCCCGAGAAACAAACAAGGCGATTGCGCCAGTCCTTCAAGAGACATCTGAGTATTCTCTCTCCCCTCCGCGACGTGCAAGTGCAGCTTGCAGGGCTGCACGAAATGGTGGTCCGGTATCCTCAACTTGAAAAATATCGCACCGTCCTTTTGCTCCGTGAGCAACGGCTTCGGAAAAAGCTCCAAAAGGCTCTACGGGGACACGGACCGTCGACATGGAAAGGTGAGGTTCAGGTCGTGAAGGATTCCTTCGTCAGAATCACGTCCGATCCACGCCTTCGCCATGCTGCTTTCAAGGTGATGCACGGGGCCAGTGCAGGGCTGTATACGAGCGCAGTCAACAGCTTGCGTAAGATCGATCCCACGAAGACAAAGACCATTCATCGGTTGCGCATTGAGGTGAAGAAACTGCGCTACACTATTGAGATTCTGGGACCGGTTCTTGGTCTCAGTTCCGCCAGGAGGGTGAAGGCAATGCAGCGATACCAGACCAAATTGGGGGCTATACAGGACATGGAGGTTTTCATTGCGGGACTGAATATTTTTTCAGCTCATGCCGGACGAACAAATGGAGCTTCACTTCGTACACTCCGTGAAGAACTTAGCAGAATGAAAACCGGATTGATTGAAGAATATCTATTGTCGAGGAACGAATTGATGAGCTTTTGGAGACCCAGATGAATCTCTATTTGTTACGCCACGCGATTGCCGTTCTCCGGGGTACCGAAGGGTATGAGCGGGATGGTGATCGTCCGTTGACTCCGAAAGGAGAGAAGAAAATGTATCGCATTGCTGAGGGTATGAAGGCGATGGGACTTTCCTTCGATGTTATTCTATCGAGCCCGGTCCTGCGGGCAAAACAAACAGCAGAGATTGCGGCGGAAGTTCTGGGACAGAAGAAACGACTGGCGTTTCTCGAGGCGCTTTCAACCTCCGGTGATCCTGAAGAGGTGATTGAGGCAATACAAAAGAAATACGTATCATGCGGGAGTATTCTCCTCGTCGGCCATGAGCCCGATATGAGTGCGCTGATTTCATTGTTGCTTTCGGGAGATGATCATATTGCCGTCACGATGAAAAAAGGGGGACTCTGCAAGCTGACCATCGATGAAATTCATTATGGCAAATGCGCGACGCTGGATTGGCTGCTGGCACCAAAGCAGTTGGTCCGTCTCTCGTAGTTGCTGGCTCGCTGGGAAATGGCTTTACACCCTTCACCTTCTTATCTTGCACCATAAATCACTCGGAACGATTTCAATGAAACCCGGCCCTCGTTCGGTACTACTTACGCTGATATTTTTCCCCGCCCTCGTTGTTGCGGGCACGACCGGTATCTTCGAAGGGTATGTAAAGGATGCCAGGAACGGAGAGCCCCTGCCCGGCGTCAACATTGTCATTCTGGAATTACAGCAAGGAACCACATCAGATTCTGAAGGGCATTTTCAGATCCAAAATGTTCGCGCCGGTTCTTATCAGATTCGGTTTTCAATCATTGGCTATACGTCTCATCTCATCAAGAATGTCATCATCAATCCCGATCTTCGCACACGGCTCACGGTTTCCCTGGAGGCGGCTGACATCAATCTTGATGAAGTCGTTGTTATCCAGGAAAAGCCGATTATCCAGAAGGACATTACCGGGACAACGTTCATTGTTAGCAGTCAAGAGATTGAGGCGCTTCCTATTGACGTTGTCACGGACGCACTCCGACTGAAGCCTGGCGTTACCCTCGAAGGAAACGTACGGGGAGGGAAGTCGAGCGAGGTTCTCTATCTCGTGGATGGCCTTCCGGTTCAGGATGTTCTCGAGGGGGGCCTCGCAGCGAACCTTCCCAACAGTTCTGTGTTTGGAGCGAGCTTTTATGTCGGGGGGTTGGATGCCGAATATGGGAATGCACTCTCCGGCGTCGTCAACATTGTTACCAAGACGGGAGCGAATACGCACAAGGTCGCTGCACGCGCGGACAAGGATAATTTATTTGGAGGAAAACAAAACAGTCGCACAACGGAGTTCGAGCTTTCAGGCAACGGGCCGTTGGTGGAGAACACGCTCTACTATGTCGGCGCGTTCAACGGACAGTTGTCGGATACCCGATGGTGGCAGGACTTTGACCTGTTCTACAAGAGCCCTATCGACAAGAGATTCAGCGGCTTTGGCAAACTGGACTACTTCTTTTCACCAACACTCAGGTTGGGTCTGCAGGGGTTGCTCAACATTCACGACTGGCGTGACTATGAATTCGGCTGGCGATTCAATCTCGCGGGATTGCCCCCGCAGAAACGCACTGCGTACCGGTTTGCCGCAATCCTTTCCCACTCCATCAGCGAGACGTTCTTCTACACCGCGAGCGTGAGCAGGTTCTCTCTTGACTCAAGAATCGGTGAAGGAGGAAAAGAGAGCATTCCGTCGAACGATCCATATCAGTACGACTTCTTTCTTCGCTACGTGATTGACGGCCAGCGAGCTTGGTGGACAGACAATAACCAGGCCACGTATACGGCAAAGGTCGATGGCACGTTGAAAGCGGGGGAGAAGCATCTCCTGAAGATGGGAGCAGAGTTCAATCTCTATACCCTTGATGCAGACATAGTGAAATACGAACCGAGAAAAACATACTTCGGCAAGCCTCTTGTGAACGAACCGCAACTGAACTTCAGCACGTCGTACCGATACAAACCGAAATCCGGTTCCCTCTACATCCAGGACAAGATCGATCTCCCTTCCGATGGACTGCTGCTGAATCTCGGACTTCGCTACGACTTTCTGGATCCAAGCGCAACGAGACCCGCTATCGAGCAAATTCCGGCATCGGATACATCGTTTGCCACTGTACAGCGGGGAGAAGAAAAGGCAACCTGGAAAAGTCAAATAAGTCCGCGTATCGGAGCGGCGATGCAGTTATCGGAGCGGGGGTATTTCTTTCTGAACCTGGGCTGGTATTTTCAATATCCGCTGTTTGAGTATTTGTATACCGGCATCGATCGCGTTGGGCTTGCGCGTGGAGTGAGCGCGCTTACCGGAAATCCCAATCTCGAACCGGAACGGGTTCTCGCCTATGAACTCACCGTGAAGTATGATATCGGCAAGGATGTGGTTCTCTCAATTGGCTATTTCCGAAAAGAAACAACGAACCAGATCGACTCCAAAACATTCATTTCGGGCAACAGCCGTGTGGCCGGCTCCTACGGCTTCGCTGAGTATGTGAACAACCCGAATGCAGAGGCCAAAGGTTTTGAGTTTATCATCTCTCGCGAACGGAACTCATGGCTCCTGGGGGAATTATCCTACACGTTCATGGCGACGGAGGGAACCAGCGGCGCTTCAACTGATGGATTCTTTATCGCCCAGTATGGACTTCCACCCGCAGGCCGGGTGTATCCACTGAGCTGGGACCAGCGTCACACTGTGAAGGCGACAGCAACGCTCGTGACTCCATGGGGAATCAACCTCACGACGCATGTGAATTATCATTCGGGTCGCCCCTACACGAATTACCCTACTCCAACCGGATTTGAACCTGTGGATAGCGCATTGTTCCAGCCGAATAATGCACGAATGCCCCGGTACATCAACATCGATCTCAAGGCCCGGTGGGTGGCGCCATTCAAAGTATCCGCAGCGACCTTGAGCGCGTATCTTGAAGTACGAAATCTGTTGAATGAAAAGAACGTTCAGTGGATTGATTCCAATGGGAGAATCGGCGGGGAGCTTAACGATCCTGGCGGATACTACATTGGTCGGCGTACGACATTGGGGGTCCAGCTTGAGTTCTAGATTCTCTATTTTGATACTGCTTTTTGGAGTGTTCCTCCTGTCATGCGATGAGCAGCTCCCGACACGTGAGGATCCGCCTTCCATTCTCCTTTCTTCTTTCTCTATAGAGCCGGGTCCGGCAGTTCTTGAAGACAGCACCAATTCAGGGAGGGGTGGGATTATTAACATGGATGTGACAAACATCTATGATGAAGTCCTCCAGGATACCGCCATGATTAGGGGGACGCTGGAATTATGGATGCGAACAGATCCGACAAAGCGCGCCACAGTTACGTTTGATGAACGAGCATTGCAGAATATCTCCTCGCTCTTCAGAGGGATACTCACAATACGAGTAAACGAAAAAATCTTCTTCGTTCATCAATGGTCGCAACGGACTGATGAAGGCGAATACTTCTGGCGATATGTTCCCGTAACATTGAAGGTCGATGGTCAGGGGAATCAGTATCTGGAGTCAGATACTCTTTACATGGCGGCCAGCGCCTCAATCCAGGTCTTCAAAAAAGTGCAGCCTATCAAGTTGCCGGAAATACACTACTCCATGTTCTATATTATTCGCTAGCAGATGACCCATTTAATTTTTCTTATCAGTGTGGCTATCGCCGCAGTGGCATGCAATCAGAAACAGAAAGATGTTCCACCACCTGTCGAGAGGCCAGCAGCGGATTCGAATGTTGCACCACAGGTCGAAGGTTGGCTGGACAAATACGACCTCTCCAACAAAGCGGCGATGGTCGTAAAGCTTCCCAAGAAAGTGAATGAAGCCTCGGGTCTTGCAGTCACTTCTGACGGAAGGCTCTTTACACATGATGATGAGCGGGGTGTGGTGTATCAAATCGACTACCAATCCGGTGAAGCAATCAAGAAGTTTTTTGTCGGCACTCTCACCGCTCATGCTGACTTTGAGGGAATTGCCACCGCCGGCGACCGATTCTTCATGGTGACAAGTGGCGGAAATCTGTTTGCGTTCAAGGAAGGCGATGACGATGAACGAGTGAAGTATGATTTGTACCGAACACCTCTCACCGAATCAAACGATATTGAAGGACTCGAATACGATGCTCAGGCCAATGCGCTCCTGCTTGCCTGCAAAAAATATCCTGGAAAAGGATTGAAGGGGTGCAAGGCCGTGTACGCAGTTCCGCTTGAAACGATGAAAATGGAAAAACAGCCACGCCTTCTTATTCCACTGGAAGCTGTCTCTGAGAAAAGCCGCAAGGGAAATTTCAACCCCTCGGGCATTGCGCTTCATCCACGGTCCGGGACATTCTTCATCATCAGCGCTGACGGCGAGACGATCATAGAGATGACGAGGGAGGGATCGGTTCTAAGCCAACGTGAACTCTCAAAGAAAATCAACCCACAGCCGGAAGGCATTGCCTTCGCCCCTGATCACTCCCTTTTAATTTGCAATGATGGACAGGGGAAAACGGGCTATCTTGTGACTTATCCGCTGATCTCCAGGTAAATTCCTGCAGCTGGCTAATTGAATCTCAACTCTTGATCAGAGTTCATACTTCACCGACAAAGAATTTGAAAAGGATTTCTCGATTGAAAAAGGATGCGCTGTTCGGCGAGATCAGGGGTTCCCGTGAATCCCTTGAGAAGATGCCCGGTGCTCCAGTCCTCTCCTTTGCGTTTCCGTATGGCAAACTCAATAGAAAAGTGAAGCGACTCGTCGGAGAGGCGGGGTACAAACGGTCGTGTGCGGTCTACACCAAACCCGAACACTTTGAGACGGACCCGTTCCAAATCCGACGTGTCCAAGTGAAGCAGTCGAACGGTGTTACAAAACTGATACGCGAGATCACGTTGCCACCAACAATGAGTGCCTCGTTGAAGCGTCGGTACAGGAGCTCTCTGGATTCGCTCGGACTTACATCGTGAATACGAGGATTCAGATTGCCTGCCTGCCCTATGTGTTGCAGACCGGCTTCGTCCCGACTGCCTCGGGACTCGCAATGACGATGACGAAGTAATCTGAAGAGCAATGGGTTGGCGGGGACACAGAATGCTGGCTCAGCCTCGGGAATACAAAGCTTCAAATTGCCTCGGTCACTAACATGACCTCGCATTTACAACTGTGCTCAGCGCTGGACAACGAGGCCGCCGACGGGGAGGCTGGAGATCTGAAGTCAATGGATACTACGTCTGGGCGATTCTGATTTTCCTTCGTTCCCTCCGGTTGCTTTGTGTCGCTCGCGCGCTCTACGCCGGGAAGCACCGGAGGGCCACGAGGTTTCTGCCCGGGTTGCATTTTCCCGAAAGATGCACGTTCTTCCATGCGAGATCCCATTCATTTCTCTGGAGGAATCGATCATGCACCACTTCCTATCGCCTTTTGCCCTCTCCTTCGTCCCCATGCTCGTTCTCATCCTTGCGGGGTGCGGCCCGGATAGAGAACTGCTCAGAGAAACAAAGTTCAGTCAGCCATTACGTGATAAAGTGGCGAGTCTGGAACAGGCGGACAGCACCGCTCCACTTTCCGTGAGGGGAACGTGTACAACCAAGATTGACGGAATGATGTACTCAGGAATCGCCGGTGCGGGCGCGGAGAATGTGATTATGGAGGGGGATCACTTCACAGCAGAGGTTTCGTCCGCGGATGTCTTCGACCTTGCCAACCTGGAGTTTATAACGAAGCTGGAGTTGGGACAGAAGAAGAAGGGGAAGAAGTAAACATCACTGTAGGTCGGACATCTTGTCCGACGTACGAGTTGGTGGGCCGGTTTTTGGCGGTCGGGTCAGATGACGGCCGTATTGGTTTTCCAGGTTGTTTATGGTCAGACAGGATGCCCGACCTACATGTCTACAAGTCGAGGTCGGTTATTTACCCGCCCTTTTCCTCAACGCTGAAAATCTTTACCAATCCCAGCGAGCGGGAGCGAAGGGTGCCCCGGGCAAGAAGAAAATCGACGCCCCCGCTTGTGAGGCCGAAGATCATTCCCAAGATGACTGAAAGGACAAAGGAAGGGAAGAC
>QKGJ01000361.1 GCA_003251275.1 Ignavibacteria bacterium | reverse complement strand
GAGATATCCAGCCCGGGGCGAGCAAGACGGCGACCTTCAATACGCCCGGAACGTTCAAGTATCATTGCACCTATCATCGCGCAATGGGTATGGTAGGGACAGTTGTTGTACAGTAAGGGGCCTTCTTCTGTTGTGCAATCAGCCAGACAATTCTTTTCGACTCCGTAGTGTGTCCTTTCCTTTGCCAGGCAGTTGCAATTCGAGCCCTGCCTCGGTATCTTGTCCTCGGGGTACTTACTCTGGTCACAAAATCCATATTTGTCTTCCGCAACAATCACTCTTTTCATTGAAAGGAGTCCCATCATGGTTCGTCGCTGGGTTTCTCATCTTAGGAATTGTGCGATCATCGCCGTTGGTTTAACCCTCTCCGGTTGTAGAGGAGATGGCCGCATTGACACGGTTGCCAATCCTGTCGATCCGGGTAACCTTGAATTCTGGCAAAGAACGAACGCTCCAGTTGGTAATGATTTTCGATCGTTTCTGCCTAGTGGGCAAGGCTTCCTCTTCGCATCCTCCACGAAGGGGGGAGTCTTTCGCTCGGCTGATGAAGGAAGGTCATGGACACAAATGAATGTTGGTTTAACATCTCAGTCGGTGTACCCACTTGCACGCAGCGCCAATGGACTTCTTTTTGCAGGAACAAACGGACACGGTGTTTTTCGATCGGCAATCGATGGAAATTCCTGGATTGCGTCGGGCCTCGACAACATGTCGGTTGGCGCGCTTCTGTCTCTCCCGGATGGGTCAATCCTTGCCGGGACGGTGGGGGCGGGAATTTTCCGAACTGATGATGATGGAACCAACTGGACTTTCATAGGCCTTTCCAATAGTAGCGTCCTCTCTTTGGGATACACATCAAGCGGTATTATCGTGGCCGGTGTGGATCACGGAGGCGTCTACCGCTCATCCAATAACGGAACCGATTGGAGTCAGTCCGGCCTAGTAAATATCTCCCCCCGCCAATTTGCATTAGGACCCAACGCAGATCTCTTGACGGCTTCTTCCTCAGGAGTGTTTCGTTCAAATGACAATGGCAACACTTGGTACCCAGTGAATGAAGGTTTGGAACGCGCAACTGTGTGGACAGTGGCAGTGAGCGCCAATGGTCAAACATTCGCCGGTGCAAAGGAGGGGGTTTTTGAATGGAATGACCAGGCCAATCGCTGGACAGTCATCAACGATGGTCTTGCAACCTCGTACGTGCGAACCTTAATCGTTACACCGGATAGCCATCTCCTAGCCGGTACAAACGGAGGTGGGATCTACAGAAGCGTCTTACCGACCGGGAACTAAGAACGAGGAAAAATTATCTTCCGTAGACTCACCTATTGAGAGGTCTTTGAACTTCCCTTGAGATGAAGTTACTTTCCTGAGTCTTGCAAGTCTAGTAGGCAAGATGCTACATTAGCAAAGAAATGAGGCAAACTGCTCAGAATTCCAGATTGGAGAAATAATGTGTGAAGAAAACAAGAGTGTTTGACACTACAGAGACTACATCACTTAAGAAGTGGCCGTGGTGTCTTTATGGTCTTGGTACCATGGTGTTGGTTATTGTCGGAGTGTACTTCTGGAAATCCTTAGGGATAAGCGGCATAAAGGATCGAAACGTGATTGATAAGGCACAGGTAGTCGATGCATCTCGTGCGGTGATCAGCGTGAAAACTAGAGAGTTGTTGAGGTTGAGCGCTGTCCCATTGGCGTGGGCAGTTCAACTTCTTTTATGCAGGAGAATTACGATCAGGTTAATGCCTACATAAGCCAGTTTGTTCGTGAGCCCAACATCATGTCCTTAATGTTACGCGTACCGAAGGGACGATTATTGCGTCGACAAATAAAAAACTGGAAGGCGAATCGCTCTGGTCGATGTACCCGTCCTCGGCGATGGAATATAATGCAGTAACACTTGAGGAGAAAGATGGACAGATTGTGGCTTTCGTACCGCTCTTTGGTCTTGACTCAAGGCTTGGCCTTCTGACTTTTGTCTACCATCCTTCACAGGTGGAGTTTCCGAACCCAGAGGCAACGCCCTCGGAATAGGCCAACCCTTCCTGAAGGAATGTTTTGTGATGAGAAGGAAATTTCTTACCATGAGCTTGCTCAATGCCGGTTTCTTTTCCAATCCTTGCGAAGCATTTCTTTGGAGACTATGTTATACTCTAGTCTGAATGGCACGCAAATCCACTGTCAGGTCTCATTCTTTTTTTATTTCATGGAGAGGGCATATGCAAACGAAAATCA
>QKGJ01000050.1 GCA_003251275.1 Ignavibacteria bacterium | reverse complement strand
CTCTGCAGCGGCTCCGTCCAATTCGCAAAATTAGTATCCTTCGGTGTGCAGCCTCACCTTCCCCCGGAAGGAGTAAAAGAGATACGTGAAATATCCCAGCGCTATAACAATTCCTATCGTCCACCACACGATACCAACCCCAAGACCGTATTCTGATGCAGCAGTGTTGTACACGGTAAGTCCGTACTTCGGGTCTGTGGACGCAGGAAGAACATAAGGGAAAAGTCCAAACGCGGTACTCGCCAGCATTCCTCCGATGAACGTGGCCGATGAGAAAAAAGCGAGAATGTCTTGTTTCCGAATGTTGCAAAGAACCATGCCGGTCAACCCGAGCAAACCCGCTAATGGGAAGAAGTAACCCCACGGATGATCTGCGTAGTTGTTCCATATTTCCGGTCGAATGGAGGACGCTGCCACGAGGGTTGCAATTGACACAAGCAGAACTCCCCAGACCATTACCGACGCAACGCGACGCGATCGTCGCTGCACGCTGCCTTCGGTTTTCATCGCAAGATAATTTGCTCCATGGACAGTCAGTGTAGTGATGCCGACAAGTCCCATGAGAGCTGTAAACCAGTCAAGAATACCGGTCTCTGGCTGGATCGCGAAGGATGTCCAGAGCGGTTCGAAGAAGTAGCCTTCCGAATTCAGTGGAACTCCGCGGACAACATTGCCAAGTGCCGCACCGAAGAAAACCGTCAACAAGATGCTCCCGATCGAAAAGGAGGCATCCCAAAAAGCTTTCCAGAGAGGGTGGTCAACATGGTGGCGTAGTTCGATGCCAAGACCCCGCAGCATCAGTAACCACAAGACGATCATGAGCGGAAGATAGAATCCGCTGAAGCTCGATGCGTAAAGAAGGGGAAAAGCAAAATAGAGAGTCCCTCCTGCCGCAAGACCCCAAACTTCGTTCCCGTCCCAGAATGGACCAATCGCGTCCAGCACGGTACGGCGTTCTTCCTCATTTTTGGCGACGAAGAGGTGTAAAACACCTGCACCGAGATCAAAGCCATCAAGAATAACATACATTGCGAGCATAAATGCGATGACGCAGTACCAAAGTATCTCCACGATGAAACCTCACGATCTAATGAGCAGTTGCAGTTTTTGCCGGACCTTGATGGATGGTTTTGATCAGCAGAAGAATAAATACCAACCCAATGACAAAGTATAATCCGATGAAACCGAGCAGCGTGAAAAGCGTGTTGCCCGCCGAGACCATGGTGGACGTTCCATCGATTGTTCTCATCAAGCCGTAGACCAACCAGGGTTGTCGCCCGAGTTCCGCCGTCCACCAGCCGGCGGTGTTCGCGATGTACGGAAAAGGAAACGCAAGCATCAGCACCCATAGCAGCGGTCTGTGGGTGAAGAGTCTCCCCTTCATCAAGAGATATGTTCCAGCGAGCATGAGAGCGATGAAGATCGTTCCCAATCCCACCATCACGTGGTAACTGTAGTACAACAAAGGGATATTAGTTGGCCATTGATCAGACGGAAACGCATCGAGCCCCTTTACCCGGGCTTCCCAATGCTGATAGGTGAGGAAACTCAGCATTTTCGGCAGGTGTAGGGGATTATCAAGCCTCCGCTTCTCCATATCTGGCTGTCCGATAAGGACAAGAGGCGCGCCTTCTGCGGTTTCAAAAAGACCTTCCATCGCTGCGAACGTTACCGGTTGCTTGACAACAATGTTCTTCACTTGTCCATCACCCGTCGGAAACGCAACAAGTATCGACGCAAAGCACCCGGCAATCACGCCAACCCGCACGAATATCTTCCCGTAGTCCTCGTCGCGATGTGCGAGAAGATAGTACGCCCCCACGGCTGTAACAACGAAGGATGCCGTGACGACAGCCCCAATCATGTTGTGGATGTACTGCCACCCAATCCATGGGTTCAGGAGCAACCCCCAATAGCTGGAGAGAGAAACACTTCCGTTCGGGCCGACTTCGTAAGCCACAGGATGCTGCATCCATGCATTCGTCGCAATAATAAAGTAGCCGGAAAGCCACGAACCGAGGAATACCATGAATGCCGCAAAGAAGTGGAGCTTCGGTCCGATTCGTTTTTCGCCAAACAGGAATAATCCCAAAAAACTCGATTCAAGAAAGAAGGCGAACACACCTTCCATTGCAAGCGTTTGTCCTATCACGCCGCCAGCAAAGGTAGAAAAGCGTGCCCAGTTGGTACCGAATTGGAATTCCATTGGAATACCGGTTATAACCCCGACTGCGAAGTTCACCGCAAAAATCTCCGCCCAGAATCGAGCACCGTTCTGAAAAAGTTCGTTTCCCGTCTTCAGGGCAATCCCCTTCATGATCACGATAATCAGACCAAGGCCCATTGTGAGCTGCGGGAATAAGTAGTGAAACGTGATTGTAAAAGCGAATTGAAGTCTGTGAAGGAGGAGAGCGTCTTCCATTATTGTGTCCTACTAATCATATGCGACGCTCTGCACGTCTGTGTATTTTTTTTGTTCTGATCCGCCAAAACAGCAAAACGCCCATATCTCGCCCGGACAATCTGTCTTGTCTCTCTGGCGTTACATGGGCGTTTTTCATAGTCAAGAACCCAGGATGATCTTGTCTATTTCATAAACAACTCTGCCACCGGGACTATTTTCACCGACTCCTGCTTGATATCCAGAGGGAATGAAATGATCTCTTTATCCTCTGCCAGAATGTTATCCGGTTTTGGACTTGTGTAGTTAATCGGACTCGGCGTGTTGTTCACGAGCGCGTCCTTCATTTTTGCAGCTTCATTCGTAATAATCACGATTTTCATATTGCCGTACTGCCAGTGCTTTTTGATTGCGGCATTGACGTCGGCAAGAGTTATCTCGTCCATCATCTTTCTGAATTTTCCCAGATGGCTTCCATCGATGTTATAGAACCGATCGTCAAGCGCATACCCGAGCCGCTCCATTGTCGTTGGCGCATAATGGAGGACGTATTTCTTCAGAAAGTGTCGCGTAAGGTCAAAGTTTTCCTGGGTCATGCCGTTTTCGACGAGCGCCTTGAATTCGCGGAGAGCCGCGCGCAGTGCAAAGTGCCGGGCATCATTCGGGACAGGTCGTATCCAGATTTCGAAAATCTGCTGACGACGCGATACATTCTGTGGCGGCATATTCCGCCTGCCGCCATTAGGAAAATTCTCAATGTATGAATAGTCCCCATAATTCAGGCCACGTTCTTCACGAATCACCTGGTAGAGGTGACTGCTGGAGTTCCGGTGCTCGCCAAGCCATGAGTTGGCTATGGCCAGTGCATACCACTCTTTCGATCCGCGGAGAATGTCTATGGGAAATCCCATGCTGAGAGCCGTTGCTGCGGCATCCTTTTCAACGATCACGACCTCCATCCCGTTAATCGATTTCGGCGCCGGTGGAAGAACCTTATTCGTCTTCCCTGCCGGTAACACGGCCAACTGGTCCTTTAACTGACGAACAAGCGCATCTTCAAAACCTCCCCCCACACCCACGACGAAGTTATCCTTGGTATAATGTTCCTGATAGAAACTTCGAACATCATCCAGATTGATGCTTTTGACGCTCTCGATGAGACCTGCATCGATGTGTCCGTACGGAGTCCCGGCAAAGATCTCGTTATAGAGAACTGCCTTCCCTAACTCCTCATCGCTCGCATAACGGAGAACATTTTCAAGATAGTTGCTCACCTGGCTCTTAATGCGATCCAGGTCATTCTGCTTGAACGCCGGTTCCAGAATTGCCTGCGTATAGAGAGGGAAGTATTCCTTGAGATTATCCTTGTGCGTCCGCCCGGTAATTACAGTCATTTCCACGGATGTCGACGCACTGTACGAGGCAGCAAGAGGGTACAATTTGTCAAGAATCTGTTCGTATGAATTCTGTTTTGTCGCTGCATCGGTGAGCATGGAGGCAGTGATGTTTGCCAGACCTTCCTTGCCGGGAGGATCATTTTGGGAACCGACCTTGAACCAGACGCGGAATGAAACGGTTGGGTCATTCGGCACTGAAACGAGAACCGTCTTGTCATCAGACACGTTGCCTCCACAGTGAATCGACACAAACATGATGAGAACGCTGAATAGAGAGACTATCTTTTTCATTTCTGGACTCCTTTCAAAACAACCACTGTGCGGCGTTCAGGGACAAAGTACTTTTTCGCAGCGCTCATGATATTTTCCGGAGTGACTTTTTCCATCTGGCCGTATAGCTTGTCCACAATTTCAATTCCCCCTGTTACCGCCACCAGTCGGGCCAGTCCTCCTGCAACATTATCCGGCGTGTCCAAACCCATGAGGAAGCTGTACTTATTTCTCCTCTTCAGGTTCTCAAGTTTGGTTGCATCGGTCGGTGTTGTTTTGAACATCTCCAGTGTTTTATAGACTTCATCCCGAATATAATCGATATCGTTCTCATTCTTGACCATCGAATAAATCTCGAATAGAGGAACATCGCGATTCATCGGAGTGCTGGCAGCAATAAACTGCACTTTCTGTTCCTGTATATATAGCTTCTTATACAAATCGCTGTTCTCCCCGAACGCAAGATCGCCAAGCAACAAGGCAGCAACGTAATCCATGTTCTCCGGATCAAGTGCGTCGCCTTTGTACGCGATGTCAATAATCGGAAGAGTCTTTCCCGAATAGGAAACGTTGCCGATGCGCTCTTTCTTCTGCGCCGGCTCCGGGCTGATTTTCGGAGCTACGTATCCCTTCTCCCATCCACCATAGTACCTCTTGACTAGTTCGATTGTCGCAGACGGGTCAATATCACCGGCAACGACAATGACGACATTCTCCGGACGATAGAATCGCTTGAAGAACGACTTGCTGTACTCAAAGGCCTGCGGCATCGCCTTGATGTCCTCTTCAAAGCCGATGGTCGTGTGCTTGTATGTGTGAACGTCGTATGCAAGGTTCTGCATCTTCTCGTTCAGAACCCAGAACGGCTGCGTAATGCCCTTCCGATATTCTCCGTAGACAGCGCCCGCTTCAGTTTGAAAAGCAGATTCGGGATAAGAAAGATTTTGAAATCGATCGCTTTCGAGTTCCACAACTTTTTCGAGATCCTCCTTTGCGAAATTGAGGTGATACGCGGTGAGATCGTCGGTGGTGTAGGCGTTTCGGTTTGCGCCCATTGTTGTCATGATGCTATCGTACACGGGTCCGGGATATTTTTTCGTCCCGCGGAACATCATGTGCTCAAAGAAATGGGCGAAACCCGACTTGCCTTTCTCGACCTCATCCCGGCTGCCAGTGCGCACGACGGAATAATATGCAACGAGACCGGGGCTGTCCATTGGGATCATGATCACCTTCAGACCGTTCGGTAGTATCTCCTGCTTGTATTCATAGGGGAAAATCGATCCCGCCATAGCTACTCCTGTCAAAATACATAGTGACACAAAGAGTGAGAGTTGAGTTTTCATGCATTCACCTCAAATTGAAAGAAACAAGGAAAACGAGGGGTACAACAGGTGCGCACCCATGGTATGAAAAAAAACTGAGAGTCGAAATAGTGATGCTATTCCAGTATTACTGCAGTTCCGCTTGCGCTCACCATAAGCATGCTGCCATTGGCGCCAATGGTTTCGTAATCGAGGTCAATACCGAGAACTGCATTCCCTCCCATCATTTTCGCCTGCTCTGCCATTTCCGCAAGAGCGATGTCCTTCGCCTTGCGGAGTTCCTCTTCGTACGCAGCAGACCTGCCGCCAACAATATCTCTGATCCCGGCGAAGAAATCCTTGAAGATATTTGCCCCCAGAATTGCCTCCCCGCTGACGATGCCAAGATAATGCGATACTTTTTTCCCATCGACCGAGGGTGTTGTCACGAGAACCATTGCTTGCTCCTTTCGACGTCTTGATGGTTACGCATATTTGTCATTTTAGGCATACGAGCCTTCGGGCGATGTTGTTACCGGAGTCCTGTAGGTCTTCCTCCACTCAATATAGCCCATGATGCTCAGTATGAGAAAAACTGCATACAAGCCGCTTGTCAGATAGAGAGATTTGAGAAGGTACAAACAGATCGAAATTACATCTACAGTAATCCACAACAGCCAGTGCTCGATGATTTTCCTTGTCATCAGCCATTGTGCGATGAGGCTCATGATGGTTGTCGATGCATCCCAATATGGAAATGACGCATCCGTGTAGCTCGTCATCACATAGCCCAATCCACCAATGCTTGCACCACCGACGACGGTCCAGAGGAGAGCTTCCCTCGACCCGATGGCAGAGATAGTCAACCTGCCGTGGTTCTTCCCGCCATGAAGCCAGTTATACCAGCCGTAAATATTAAACACCACATAAAACACTTGCAGTCCCATATCCGAATAAAGACGCACCTGGTAAAAAATAACAATGTAGAGCGAGACCATGATGATTCCCGTCGGGAATGTCCAGATACTTTCGCGCACGATGAACCATACACATAACAATCCAAATATGGTGGCAACTATTTCAATGGGTTCCATTCAATCTCCAATGGGTAAACATCAACTCTGGTATGCGCACACATCCAAGATAAAGCTTGTATTCTCAAGAAACAAAACGAACATCGTCACTCGTTCAAGCTCCAATCATAATCGATGTAGTCGATATCGAGCTCTTGCTCAAGCAGGAGCAGCTGCCGTGCAACGTCCGGCGAGACAAACCTTGCAATGAATTTGATGACGGAGCCGCTGTCACGGACAAAGTCCTCCTCAAACCAATCAAATATTTTCGAAATGAAAATCCTCTTGTTCGGAAGATCGAACCTGTTCTTCTTTGCTTGACTCATAAAGAGTCTCCCTTGCTGATCGAGTTGGTCATTCACGCGGTCGGTGGAATAGGCTTCAGTCCGGAGCGATGGACAGCTTTTCGCTGCACATACCATTGCAAAGTGTACGCGCGCATCACCGATCGGTCGGATGTACTCGTGTTCGACCTGATCAAGTGTGTATGGTTTCCCGTTCAGCGTTATTAATTCCTTATCCCATACCGTCGTCCTGAAGAGATACGCAAAGATCAACGGGCCGTTATTGAGATCCCGGATACTCTCCAACGGATAATGGTCACACACCACCTTCAGCGTGAAAGCGTTGTAGACGTTCAACCAGTAGGCTAGTGTGTCCTCTGGAGCAATGCTTGGCGGATCTGACTCTTCCAGGATTCTGATGTACTGCCGAAACCGAGCATCGTCCTTCAGGCCTTTGTAGTTTATCCGACCATCCTTGACGTATTCTTTGAGAACTTGTGTGAAGAGGGAGTGATCGATGTCGGAGGCACGAGCAGAATGGAACGGAAGAACAATACAGAGCGCAACGCAGACGAAATATACTCTGATCATTTTCAATAGCAATTCTCGATTGGGAGAAATACGGCGGCGGGACTAAAGTACTATTTCGCCTTCCATGAAAACACGGGCGCGGCCCCGAAGGTTCACACGTTCAGCGTGGTTCGTGCAGAAGATTTCTCCGCCTCTTTGAGAAACCTGAATTGCATGCAGTTCCTGTTTTCGTAATCGCTCACCCCAGAAGGGGGCAAGAGTGCAGTGGGCGGAACCGGTCACCGGATCCTCCGGTATCCCTGCACGGGGCGCGAAGAAGCGGGAGACGAAATCTACTTTCTTCCCCGGCGCCGTGGCAATGATGCCGAGATTCTCGATCCGGGAGAGGTTCTGCATATTTGGAGAAATCGCGCGGACATCCTCCTCGGACCTAAATAAGCAAAGTAGGTCACGGGATGCGTGAACCTCCAGCGGCGCTTTGCCGAGTCCCTTGGCCACATCAGGTGAGGCATTCGTGAGCACCGGAGGGCGTGAAGGAAAATCCATGGCAAGCATCTCTCCCTCGTTGGAAACGGTTAGTATAGAGCTTTTCGTGGAGAACTGCACTCGCTCCAACGCCGGCTGAAGGTAGTTGAACACCACGCACCCGCTGGCAAGCGTGGCGTGTCCGCAAAGATCAACTTCGACAGTTGGCGTGAACCATCGAAGATCGAAAGCGTTCCCCGCTTTCACGAGAAAAGCTGTCTCTGACAAATTGTTTTCCGCGGCAATCTCCTGGAGTTTTTCATCCGGCAACCACTTGTTCAGGACACACACGCCTGCCGGGTTTCCTTTCAATCCCTCGCCAATAAAGGCATCCACGACATAATACTGGAGCCGCATTATGTATTCTCGCTGAATCGGTTCATGAACATCCTCTCCTCCAGCGAGAGGTTATCCGCACCCACGGTCTTAATCTTAGCCATGATTCTGTCGAACTCCTCACGATTCACCACATGCAGGCGCTCCCGGTCGATTTTCTCCCACCGCGTAATATCCGCTGCTTGATTTGCAAACGATTGGATTTGTCTCTCGAACCGTGCCGCACGGGTTGTCTTGTCGAGTATGCGCAGGTAGACGAAACCTCCGAAAAATCCGCCAAGGTGCGCGAAGTGGGCGATGTTTCCTCCACCGCCAAATCCTCCAAAAAGAGAAAGAGCGGTCAAACCCACAACCATCCATCGCGCTTCCACCGGAAGCACCCCCCAGATGTAGATCTTGTCCTTCGGCCAATAATATGCGAAACCGAGGAATACGCCGTATATCGCCCCCGAGGCACCTATGATCGGCGTGAAGGGGTTCATGAACGACATAA
>QKGJ01000303.1 GCA_003251275.1 Ignavibacteria bacterium | reverse complement strand
GTCATCGACCATCAGTACTTCTCCAAGTCTGCGTTGTACCCCGAAGAATTATGGAAGCTTGCGCGTACGCTTCCGATCGGGCAAACATCCTTTGCCGTGAAGACGGACCTCGGGTACTATGTTATGCAGGTTTACACATTGAAGAAACAAGGCGAACTCCCGCCGCTGGAATACGTTCGTGATGAGATTCGTCAACGAATTATTCTCGGCAAAAGAAAAGAGGCATACGAACTGCTTTTGCAGAACCTCCGGACAAAAACTTCTGTTGAAGTGGTAACGGATTTTGCCGATACAGCCCATTCTACCAAACAATAATAAAGTGGTATGAGAAAATTCATTACGCCTTTCGTTTTGTTTGCCTCCATCACCGTTCAATCGCAGGTTCTGGACCGTGTTCTGGCCGTTGTGGGGGACGATATCATTTTGCAATCCGAATTGGACAACCAGGTTCTGTTTTACGTGCAGAGCAACAAACTAACCGAACCGACGCCGGAAATCCGTGATCAGGTATTCCAAAGCATGATCAACGAAAAACTGATCGTTGCGAAAGCGATCGAAGACAGCGTTGTCGTGACGGACGACGAGGTTCAGCAACAACTGGATGGAGTGATCAAGGAGAATGTCCAGCGCGTCGGCTCGGAGGCCCGGCTGGAAGAGCTCTATGGCATGCCGATCAGCAGGATCAAAAGAGAGTTCCGGGAGCAAATGAGAAAGAATCTTCTGGCAAATCGTCTCCAGCAGCAACGGTTTGGTTCTACGTCGGTGACCAAGCGTGAAGTTGAGGAATTCTATGAAACGTATAAGGATAGCATCGGCAAAGTCCCGGAAGAAGTTGAACTAGCCCATATCTACATCAAGCCAAAATTCAACGCAGATGAAAAGGAAGTGGCCCGACAAAAACTCCAATCCCTGGTGGACAGCATCAAGGCCGGGATACCGTTTGAGGATCTTGCCCGGCGGCATTCTGAAGATCCCGGATCCGCACCGGAAGGCGGGGATCTGGGTTTCGTGCGTCGCGGGCAATTTGTCAAGGAGTTTGAGACGGCAGCATTTGCATTAAAGGCAGGAGAACTTTCCGGCATTGTTGAGACGGATTTTGGGCTCCATGTTATCCAATTGCTTGAAAGGCGGGGCGACGCAGTTCATGCGAGGCATATTCTTATTCGAATGCAGCGAACGCCCGAAAGTGACAGCGTGGCAATCGCGTTCTTGGATTCCCTGAAAGCGAGAGCCCTTGCGGGAGAGAGTTTTGCGGACCTCGCCAGAAAGTATTCGGAAGCGAAGGAATCCGCGGCGCTCGGAGGTTATCTGGGAAAATTCGATCTTGAATCCCAGGTGCAACGTGATCTCTACCCTGTTATTGTCAATCTCAAAGAGGGAGAGATCAGCACACCTTCTCGTCTGGAAAACGGTTTTCATATTGTGCTTATGAAGAAGCGGATACCGGAACACACCGTTTCCCTGGATCAGGATTATTCACGGCTCGAGGCGCTGGCAATGAACTTCAAGCGCAACCGGGAATACCTTGCCTGGATTGCAGAACTCCGGACCAGCATCTATTGGAAACAGTATCTTTAACATCGTGCATGGCTGATGGGTGCCCAACAATTACTCTTGCTTGCGCTGGGCCTGCTGATCGTGGGGGTGGCAATCGCAGTCGGGATTTTTCTTTTTACCGATAACGCAATTCAGCAAACGCGTGATCAGATCCAGAATGAAATGCTGCAACTCTCCGTCCGCGCTCGCGTGTACTATCGAACGCCTGCGAACCTCGGGGGAGGGGACTATTCATTCGACAACCTCACCTCCATCTCGCAATTAACCACACAGGCAGCCGGCATCAATGCAACCTACTCACTCGTGAATAACGGAGAATTTCTTACGCTCACCGGTACCGGGCGCGAAACGGGCGCTGACGGCGCCACTCCGATTCGAATCGTCATGGTGATATTGCGCGACAGTGCTTACTTCGATGAGAGTATGAATAATTAGGTCCTCCTCTATCGACCATTGTCATTTCAGGAGAGTAATCTTTGACAGGAAAATCAGCGGCAACAAAACAAAATGACGTTCAGGCAACCAGGGTGCTGAAAGATTCGTTCTCGCAGCTTCGAACGGAAATTGCAAAAGTTATTGTTGGGCAGGAACAGGTAGTTGAGCATCTTCTCATTGCCCTCCTCGCGAGGGGGCATTGCCTTCTTGTCGGAGTTCCCGGTCTCGCGAAGACACTACTTATTCGAACAG
>QKGJ01000112.1 GCA_003251275.1 Ignavibacteria bacterium | reverse complement strand
GAAGCACACCCCAAAAAGTCCAGTCGTGGTTCCACTGGACTGGCTTGTCCAAGTGGCTCCTCCATTTGTCGTGCGCAGGATTATCCCTGAGGATCCCACCGCAGTCCCCGTGTCCGCATCGGGGAAGCACACTGCCCTGAGGGGATTCGTGGTTCCGCTCGACTGGTTTATCCATGTCGCTCCACCATCCGTCGTGCGGAGGATAGTGCCGGACATTCCCACTACAGTACCGGTATTTGCATCAGTGAACGATACACTCAAAAGGTGATTCGAGGTCCCGCTTGACTGGCTTGTCCAAGTGGCCCCGGCATTGGTGGTGCGAAGGATTGTGCCGAATTCACCAACCGCAGTTCCGGTGTTGGCATCTGTCATACAGACTTTGAGGAGGTCGTTCACAGTCCCGCTCGACTGGTTCACCCAACCGCTTTGAGCAAAACCAACTGTGTGAACGATTACCAGAACCGCGACTAGTGTTTTCACAAGCTGCATCCTCTTTCCTCTTTGCTCTGGAACGGTCAGGGTTTGAAGAAGAAGCGTCGCCTCCCCAGGACTCTGGGCCACGAAGGGCATCTGCCAAACCGACGCTCCGCCGTCAATAATGCGATTCAATCAACAGCAATCTCACGCCTTCCTGCCACCTTCGAATCATTTCAGAACAACCATTTTCTTCACGTTGACATACTCTCCGGCGTGGAGTCTGTAGAAGTATACACCGCTGGCAAGATCCCCCGCATCAAACAGCACCGATTTGTATCCCGGTTCTTCGATACCCTCTGCCAGACTTCGAACTTCCCGACCGACTATGTCGAACACCTTGAGTGTCACGTGACTTCTCAACTGCAATTGATATTTCATTGTCGTTATTGGATTGAATGGATTGGGGTAGTTCTGTTCCAACGCGAAGAAAACAGGGAGGTTATCCAGGTTTGTTTGAACGGCTGTTACCTGAGACAATGGTCGTCTCCAGATCCCTGGCCAGTAGACATACGTACCCGCAAAGAGATTTGTGTCCCCGACCGCAAGACCGCGTATGTAAGCGCTTGCCAAAACACCGGTATTGATTGAGGTCCAACCAGCGCCATAATCTGCCGACCAGAAAACTCCAGCGCTTCTTGTTCCGGCGTAGAGATTCGAACCTGTAGCAACAACGTCGTTGACCAGCAAGTTTGTCAGTCCGTTGTTGACAGCTGTCCAATTCGCACCGTTGCTCGTCGACCTGAAAACGCCGCCGCCGGTACCCGCGTAGATGTTACCCGCACTAGCGGCCAGAGAAGTGACAGAGAGATTTGTCAATCCGCTGTTTACTTCGGTCCAGCTTGTACCGTTGTTGGTGGAGAGGAAGATTCCACTTCCAGTCGCTGCAAAGATGTCCGAGCTACTGGCCACAAGTGCATTAATAAACAAGTTCGTCAAGCCGTTGTTGACGGCACTCCAGCTCGCTCCGTTGTTTGTAGAAAGAAAGACACCACCACCTGTTCCTGCGTACAGATTTTGGTTGGCCACAAGAAGTTCAAAAACATTTGGATTGGTGAGACCGGAGTTGACTGGGCTCCAATGCGCTCCGTCATCCGTCGATCGAAAGACTCCTCCGGATACTCCGGCAAACAGATAAGGGCTGACTTCGGCAAGAGCGTTCACGGTCAGCATTGTCAAGCCGGTATTTGATGAAACCCAACTAGCGCCCGCGTTTGTGGAGCGAAAGACTCCACCCCCACTTGTGGCCACAAAGAGGCCCGAGTTTGCTTGGATGATGCTATTAACAAATGTAATGGTCATTCCCTGATCTATGTGTCCCCACGTATTCCCATTGTCGCCTGTATAGAAAACACCGTCTGCTGTACCGGCATAGAGACCTCCGCCATGCACTTTAAGCGTGAAGACCCGAACATTTGTAAGACCATTATTGACAGCAGCCCAACTGACACCATTGTCTGTTGACCGAAAGACGCCACTGCCATACGTGCCAACAAACAGACCTGTACCAAGGGCTGCGAATGTGTTTACTGTTTGATTTGAGATTCCATTGTTAGCCATACTCCAAGTTGCACCGTTGTTTGTCGACCGGAACGGACCGCTTAGAGTCCCTGCGAAGAGGTCAGTACCGTTCACGAAAAGGCTCGACACACGAGTATCTGTCAGACCGTTATTTGACGGCGTCCATGTCCCACCATCGTTTGTCGAAACGAAGACTCCTGCAAGCGTGGTCGCAGCAAAAAGGTGCGAACTGTTCGTTGCGAGATCATTTATCCCCATTTCAGTAAGTCCGGAATTCACGGGCCCCCAAGTTCCACCGTTATCCGTTGAAAGAAAGACTCCTCCTCCCTGAGTACCCACAAAAAGATTTCCATTGTTCTCGGCAAGCACCCAAACTCTGGCATCTGTAATACCTACACTGGCATTTGTCCAGCTGTTTCCATTGTCGCTTGAGAAAAGAACTCCGCCGCCATAATTTGCCGCAATGATATCTGCTCCTGCGGGTGCGAAGGAACTGACCCAGGGGTAGTCTACGCCGGAGTTGACCGCTTCCCATCGCAACCCGTTGTTTGTAGAACGGAAAATGCCTCCACCAGATGTTCCAGCAAACAGAGCAACACCATTTGAACTGATGCAACGCACAGTGTCACTACCCGGACCGTTTGTTCGAATCCACTGGGCAGTTCCATGGCTTGTCATCAGAACAAGCAAACAAAAGAATATGCGTATTGTCATGGCTCCTCCTTATTTGAATAAGAACCTAGGGCTCATCCTCGGAAGTGGAAAATTTGGCCGGCTTCAATAGGTTTCGCCAGCAGTTCCTTACTATCACTGTACGTGAATGTCTGGGGTCACCAGAGAGAAAAAGCGCTCGCCATCGGAGCCTCAATAGGCCTATCAGTGAGCGCCATTATTAGAATGGACAATATTTGCCGTACAACGAATGCCGTCCGTTAGTTAACGCCAGCACCCTCAACATTTAGAGGCGGCGCAACTACCCAATCGGTGAGTTGAACCTCGTCCAATTGGTGACTTACCTGCGTTCCATATTCTGAACTAGTCGGCTGGCGATGCGGTCAACATCGCTCGGGAGCCCTCCAGTTTTTCCGGTTCCGGAACGGATATCAAAGGCTCCATTTGTAATGTTCATCGTTTGTGACGGGTTTCTCGCAAAAGCCCCCGTGCCACTGAAGGATCCCTGGGCAATACCACCAGCGTTCGTTGTGATTGTGGCACTTCCCCCTGTCGCCGTACAGGCACGCGCTCTAACGCTAGCCGTATCTGTTGGATTCACATTGAGGGACCAAGCAAGGCTTACCTGCGCAGGGAATTGGTACGTCCCCACAGCAGTATTGCTGAACATCATTACAACGACAGACAGGTTCGTCGCTGAAGAGATGCTATAGGCAGCAATCGTATTGGAGTTCAGCCAGCCCGCGCCGGAACCGGAAGTAGCGGACAGACTATATGTACCGCTGGATGAGAAGTTGCCCGAGTCCGAATTGAACGAAAAACTTCCTGTGGGACCAGTGGGGGTCGGCTCCGATGGGCTATCCTCTTTACACCCCGGTGACATTACTCCAGCGATCAGAATGCAGAAGCAAAATAACATTGTAGTTCGTTTCATATGCCCTCCTACAATATTTTCTTATGGCTAAGTAGTCACTAGTTCAATGTTGCCGAAAACAGAAGTCCGAATGAAGATCCGCTCATTGTCAAGAAATCAATATCGTCATTCTTTTGTGTGCCGTACCGAAAAAATGCCGCAACACCCAAACCCCACTGCTCACCAGTCCACCATTCTTTGCCCGCAATTAAATGAAATCCGAAACCTATCTTGGAACCCTCTGATGATCCTTGAACCGTCATAACTGCGATGTTGGCAAGAATCGCCCCTGATACGTACACATTTGCAGGCATGAAATAGTATGCCATCCCCGGACCGACACCTCCGAAGTAGACCCATACGGTCCCAGGGTTATTAACTTCCTGGTCATAGTTTTTGACGGTTGGACCTGCCATGAATACTCCACCTGATTCGCCATAGATGATCAGGTTATCCGCAACGGCTCCGCCAATTTGGATAGTGTTAGCAACTGTAAACCCACCCGAGAATGATAATACATCCTTGCCTCTGTTCTGGGGGAGGAGAATTTTATCATCCGGCGCAGTCGCGAAGAACTGTGAGGAACCTCCACCCGGTACTATTCGTAGGAAAAACCCATCGTGCTGATGAACTCCTGCAGGCATCGAATTGTTCTGGCCAAACAAAACCGGTGCAAAGAAGAAGAGCGACATAATGATTGTTAATATGAGTGATTTCATATTACCTCCACGCATTTTGTTTTTGTTAGCAATTGTTTGTCGGGAAAATCGTTCTCTTTTAGATTGATACACAAATGGACTGTTCAACAGAGTCCAAAACAGGAAGTACGACCTCAAGTATGCAAAGCCATTCAGAAGTCGGTTGAATTATTCGATAAGAGTTTCCATTTGTTCGCGGGAGTACAAACGCCATGCCATCAGATTCTCAGTAAGTCACCACGGTTTATTCACAGAGAACTCACGAACGATTGTTGTACATCTTGCAACGATTCTCTCCCTCAAACGATGCCCTTTGGAAACATTGTTGTCCATATTTGGCACTTTGCCGCAAAAAGTACTAACTTGTTTGTGATCGTTGACGTAGCCTAATCAGAACCGTTCGGCTTACAACAATCAACCGCAGTACAGCATCAGTCCTGTCATGGAAAAACCGCAGAAATCGAAGTTCTCATTTTTCAGGAATCTCGGTTGGGGGTTACTTTTTATTTCTCTGATCATTAACGGCGGGACTGCCTACCTTCTCAAAGACATGTTCTACCCTTACCAGTTTAACGTGCTTGAAAACGTGCCCCAGGGAGTAACCGAATTCAGAGCTTACCATGATTTCAACGGCGACGGGTTAAGCGAATGTATCGAGGGGCAGAATTTCGAACCGAACAGGCACTTGATTTGGGTGAAAAGCTGGAACGGCGGAATCGTTGATCAGGCAAATTATTGGGAACGAATTGAGCCAAACGGGTTGATGTTCTCCGACATAACAGGAGATGGATATCAAGAGATGATCGCTTTTACCCAAAAGGATGATTCACTCTTTTTGTATGCTCACGATATCATCTCAAAACAACCTGTCATCACAAGGCTTTTCTTATTCTGTGTGGGAGGGCCGTTGACCCCGCACTACAGGTCAGTGGACTTTCTCCCTGCGTGCGTGGCAAGTGAAGTTGTGTATCAACACAAGGTTATAATCTTTGCCGCCCGCTCCTTTCACGCACTCAGCCCAAGAACAATCTACGCCTTCGATCTCGACAGGCGAGAAATTATCCGCCAGTTTGAGACTCATTCAGTGCTCATGCAGGCATTCCCGTATGATCTTACCGGAGATGGAGTGGATGAGATTATCGTTGGCGGCGCAGCATACGGAAATGTTCACTATCCTGCACCGTACCGAGACGACAAATGCTGGTTGTTTGTCTTAGACCAAAGACTCAATCCAATCTTCCCTCCGCTAAGTTTCTCCCAATACCCATCGGGTTTTCTGTGCCTGCCCGTTGAAGATCATACGGAGAGATATGTCCTGGCGGCACCAGACTATCTGGGAGAAAGAAATCTGTATGACTACCTCTATCTCGTAAGTTCTCAGGGAAAAACCCACATACGGACGAAGAACCCTTACGCTGAATATCATGAAGTAAGCCCTGTGGCAAGCCATCTGAAGAACCCAACGGAAATCTATGGAGGAAAGGGAGACAACCAGTTGATCAAGTTGAACCAAAAGTTGGAGATCGTCCTTCAGGTGTCTACCCCTTTCGATAAGATTAGGACAATATCCACAAAAGACATAAACGCAGACGGGAATGAAGAGCTTTTGTGTGCCTCGGAGAAATGGTTTGTCCTGTATGATGATAACCTTGATCTTATGGCAAAATTCCCTATTCCGACATCTGCCATAAAGACAATTTTCAGGGAAACGGGAAAGGGTAAACCAGTAGAGATTGGATTGAGTGTTGAAGGTAATTTCTATCTCTTGGGCTTATCGCCTAACAAGATGTATTCCTATTTTCCCTTCGTTTTTGTCGTACTCACCGGGTTGGTTTTTGTCCTTCTATCAGGTTCAGCAAAGCTATTTTCTGTCGCCGCTAACCACAATCGGATCCTCAAGTATCTCCACTCGGACTCATCTGAAGGTGTACTGGTTATCGATGATCGTTGTCTTATCATTTTCTCAAACAACAGGTTTGCCCAGATGTTGAATCTGCAACATCCGCCGGCCGAAGGTGAGAATGCTGTTTCCATTTTGAATCAACCCAAAATCGTCGAAGCAATAAAAAACAGCATCGCCACCAAGGAACGAGTTGAAGAAAGTGTTATGCTCGTTGAAGATGACTCTGGATTCGAAGTCAAAATCTCTGTCCAGCCCTACACGTACATCTTAAAAAGAGGATTCAATTATCTTGTTGTCATACGATCTGCTGGTATTCCATCACATTCTGATCAAATTCATTCCTGGAGCAAGGCCGTGCAGAAGATGGCCCACGATATCAAAACGCCTCTCTCAACTGTTTCGCTAAACTTAAAGGTAATGCAAACACGGTTGGAAAAAATCCATCTTTCGGAAAGAGAACACGGTGATTTTTCTGATGATATTGAGATGATGCGAGCGGAATTGGACAATATTCAATCTGTGACCAGGAATTTCCTGAAATTTTCGAACCTGGATAAACCCAATTCCCAGGCTTTTGACATAGGAACAGTCATTCAAGAGGCTGCACGAAGGTTTCAGCCTTATTTGAATGCAGAGTTCACCATCGAGATTTCAATCGACAATGACGTGAAACCTGTTTGGGCTGATCCTCAACAGATTGAAATGGTATTTTCAATCTTGATGGAAAACGCCTTAGCGGCTACCCAAGGCAAAGGATCAATACAAGTTCGTGTTTCTTTGGTACAGTTTTTGGACACTCCATTCTCAGAGTCCCTTGAGATCGAGGTAGCCGATACCGGTCTAGGCATAAAAGAGGAAGACAAAGAGAGAATCTTTGAACCTTACTTTTCAACAAAACCAGACGGTACGGGCATGGGACTATCCATTGCAAAAAAAATCATTAACGATAATGGAGGCTCCATTGAAGTGTACAGTAAACCAAACTTTGGTGCGGTGTTTCGCTTTTCTTTGCCGGTGAGTAAGGATGAAAGCAATGAATGGACGAATTCTAGTAGTTGACGATGATGAAAACCTGCTGAAGTCAATCAAGAAGATCCTCAAACTCGAGCGATATTCAGTCGATACCCTCATTAATCCGTTGAAGATTGATGAGTGCCTGCAGTCCAATGACTATCATTGTTTGCTGGTTGACATTAGAATGCCGGTCATGAGCGGCCTTGAAGTTCTGAAAAACGTCCTGCAGAGATTTCCAACACTGCCCGTTATCATGATCTCCGGACAAAGTAACATTGAAACTGCTGTGCGGGCAATTAAAGAAGGAGCTTACGACTTTATCGAAAAACCAATCGACCCCGATCGACTCTTCGTAGCAGTGAAGAATGCAATCCAGAGACATCTTCTGCAGGAAATGAGTGATTCGATGTTCCGAGAGCTTCGTGACCGGTTCTCTATCATTGGTGAGAGTGCTTCTTTAAAGAGCATTATCCAACAAATAAAAGAAGTAAGTGATACAGGAGCGAAAGTCCTGATAGTAGGCGAGAGCGGGACAGGGAAGGAACTGGTGGCACATGCCTTGCATTTCGATAGCATGCGCAGGGGGAGGCCCTATGTAAAATTGAACTGCGCGGCAATACCCTCAGAGCTACTCGAAAGCGAGTTATTCGGACATCGCAAAGGATCCTTCACCGGTGCGGTTTCAGATCATACGGGAAAATTTGTTGAGGCTGATGGCGGCACTCTGTTTCTGGACGAGATTGGAAATATGAGCTTTCAACTCCAGGCAAAACTGTTGCGAGTTCTGGAAGATAGCGAAGTGGAGCCGATCGGCCAGAATGTCCCCAGAAGGGTCGATGTAAGGATTATTTCGGCAACAAATCAGAATCTGGATGAATTGATTTCCAGCGGAGCGTTCAGGGACGACCTGTACTACCGATTGAATGTCGTGAAGATATCAATTCCCCCCTTACGGGACCGACCTGAGGACGTTCTTCCCCTTGCATACCACTTCCTTAAGGAATTCAGTAACAACTACAACAAACAGGTGCTTTCCATCAAAAACACCGTCGAGAATTTGCTGGTGAATTATGAATGGCCCGGAAATGTACGCCAATTGAGAAACACTGTGGAGAAAATGGTCCTCTTTAGTCACTGCCGAGAGATCGGCTATGAAGAGGCTATCAATGCACTAGAATTGGGCCATGTACACAATTACCCGGGCTCACGTAAAGTAGGGGATTCGCTTGTGCTTAAGAGTGCAATTCAGGATTTCGAGAAGAAGTACATACTCACAACGTTACAAAAGCATAAGGGGAAAATTAGCGAATCGGCAGATGCCTTGGGAATAGACCGCTCAAACCTCTTCAAGAAAATGCGCAAATACGGTTTGAAGGCGTCACTAAAGGTGAAGGCTTCAGAAAACCAAGCTTCGGACCTCAACGGTTGACATGTCATCCACAGCGCGCCTGAATCAAACTGGGATTCGCACGCTATGTCATGG
>QKGJ01000357.1 GCA_003251275.1 Ignavibacteria bacterium | reverse complement strand
AAGAAATCAAAGTCCAGTCCATAGCTGCCGCTTGCGAGCATACCGGCGGTTGGCATATCGACAATCGTCCGGGGCTCCAAGTTTCCACCTGAACCTGCAGATCCTTGACCAAACAGGCTCGCGCAAAAAATGGAGAAGAGGATCAGAATGGTTGCTGTACGCACGTTCATGACGTCACCATGGTCGTCTAGGCGTCATCATCGTCACCAAACACTTTTCGAACGTCCTTCGGTAGCTGCGGCTTTTTTTGAAGAATCGGTTTGCGGTATTCTGATGGAACTGGCGGCATTTCAATGACCGGAGCTTCTTCACGGAGGGGTCTTCCTTTTTCAAAACCGTCGAATGCTTCAGAGCTGGAACTCTGGACAAACGATATCACCTTCGGCGGCTGAATTTGCGGCCTCTCCGACAAAGAGGAGGGATAATATTTTTTCATTAATAGTTCAGAACTTTTTCGTATTTCCTGCTCATCGGAAACAACGAGTCGGCGATCGTGAAGACCGAATTCTCCGCGTACCATCACACTCGTTATATCTCCGGTGTGAAGATACCGCAAGAGAATATCAGCCATTGCAATTGGTGTCGGAGATGGATCAAGAGGCGGGGTGCGAAGGCTGTCGATCAAAAAAAAGACGATATCGGCTCTTTTCCCCACTTCAAGAGATCCTACCTTTTGTTCAACTCCGAGCGCGTGTGCACCGTTGATGGTGGCCATCCGAAGGAGTTGCATCGAGTTGTGCTGCTCAAATCCAGGGAGTGTCATGGTGAGATGTGAGAAGAACTGCATTTCCCCGAGCATGTCCAACCGACCCCAATCCGATCCAAATGACATGAAGGTATTTGCGTTCATCAGGTCCTTGAGCGATGGATAGCCGGTCTGTTTGAAGGCCGTGGATCGGGGTGTGATGACAAGCGGCGCTCCATATTCCTGAACAACAGCCACTTCCTTATCGGTAAGGTAGTTTCCATGCACGAGGGTGACGCCCTGTTCAAAGACCGCGTACTCCGCAAGAAGCGCGAGCGGGGCCTTCTGAAAGTTCCTTCGGATGATATCAGCATTGTCCTTCAACTCTGCGAGGTGTGCAACAACGGAGAGGCCGATTGACCGCGATGCGTTCAGAATACTTTCAAAACTGTAGACAGTGTACTCCTCCTCTTTGCCGAGGCTGATGTTCATCGGGGGACGGCCTTCCCCAAGATCGCGAGCGGCAGAAATCTGATCCCAGTTCTGCAGCGTCACCACGCCCAGCACTTCGGAGCGATCAATCTCTTGCAGGATGGTGATCAATCCCTTGTCGTCGACGGGAGGCGGAAACTCTCCGACTGTCGTTGTTCCCGCCCGGAGGTGACTACAATAAGCTGCCTGGTAAAGTGTACAAATGTCTTGACGGCTTTCCGGCTCCACGAGAAGGCGCTGAACTCTCTCGAACTCCTTTGATTTTGACCATTGAAGATAATGCCGGCCGTCGGTGTACCGGCGGTGCAGGAATGAATCGGAGTGACAGTGTGCATTGACAAAGCCCGGCGTCAGGAGTTTCCCCCGCGCATTGATAAGGGTGGCACCGTGATATCGCTTTTCAAGCTCCTCGAGGTCAGGAGATAGCTCAACGATCACGCCGTCACGAATAACAATGTGAAAAAAACCTCCGCTGTTTTCGGGATCGCAAGTGAGAACATAGCCATGACTGATGATTCGTGTATTGGTCATGACTTCAGGTTACCTTCTTCCATTGTGCTCCCTCTTTGGTATCCTCGATAACTATTCCAAGTTTTTGCAAACCGTCACGAATTTTGTCGGAGATACCCCAGAGTTTTTGCGCGCGTATGTCTTTTCGGATTTCGACTATCAACCCCAACAGGTCAGCCTCGCTTGTCCCATTCAAAGATTGCGGTGCAATGGTCTCTTCGAGAATGCCGAGGACGCCGGAGGCTAACTCCTTCCGCACCTCATCAATCTCTTGTAGCGAACCCCGCCCGAAGGGTTTTCCCGATGCGATCAGTCCATTGATCTCCTTTCCAAGTTCAAAGAGAACAGCAATTGCCTGTGGCGTGTTAAAGTCGTCGTCCATTGCTTTGCAAAACTCAGAACGATAGGTATCGAGTGAGATCGTATGAGGTTCATTTCCTTCCGGCGCAGTCTGAATTCTTCCCGCAAGCTGCTGAAACGTTTGTCGCAATCTTGCAAGGCCCCTCCCTGCTCCATCAACAGCCTCGTTGCTGAAATCCAGCGTGCTGCGATAATGACTCTGCAGAATGAAAAAGCGAACGACCTCCGGCTCCCACCTCTTGAAAGCATCTTTCAACGTCGTGAAATTGCCAAGAGATTTTCCCATTTTCTGGCCATCGACTGTCACCATGTTGTTGTGCAGCCAGTATTTTACGAAGGGCTTTCCGGTTGCTCCCTCACTCTGCGCAATCTCACACTCGTGGTGTGGAAACTGGTTTTCAAGTCCACCCCCGTGAATGTCGAATCCTTCCCCAAGGTACTTCATGGACATCGCTGAACACTCAATGTGCCATCCGGGGAATCCAACGCTCCATGGACTCGGCCAACGCATCACATGCTCGGGTGTAGCTTTCTTCCACAGCGCGAAGTCCTCCGGATTCCGTTTCTCGGACTTGATTTCGACACGTTTGCCGGACTCCATCTCCTCAAGGACTCGACCAGAGAGTTTACCGTATGCATGGAACTTTCTCACATCAAAATAAACTGAACCGTTTCCTTCGTACGCAAGTCCTTTCTGAAGAAGAGTCTTGATGATTTCTATTTGCTCAGTTATATGACCGGTCGCACGGGGAGAAATGTCGGGGCGAAGAACTCCAAGCGCGTCCATATCTTCAAAGTAGCTTCTGGTATACTCGTCTGCGACTTCCATCGGATGCTTTTGTTCTGCCTTGCTCTGCTTCACAAGGCGGTCTTCACCGTCATCCGTGTCTCCCAACAGGTGCCCGACATCTGTAATATTTTGTACGTACCGCACTCTGTACCCGCTATAGCGGAGGTACCGAACAATAACGTCGAATGAAACGTAGCTCTTCGCATGACCGAGATGGGAGTGTCCGTAGACGGTCGGTCCGCACACGTACATGCCGACTTCCTTGTCACGGAGTGGTTGGAACAGCTCCCTCTTTTTCGAGAGAGTGTTATAGAGATGAAGAGCCATTATCGAAGCCCGTTGTGTACGCCAGACATTATGAAAGTCCCATCAGTTCTTTCGCTCCAGTAAGGCCTGCCCGGGTCACTTCTTCGCCGCTCATCAGTCTTGCGACCTCGCGAATACGTTCTTCCTTGTTCAGCTTCTGGATAGAGGTGGCTGTGCGACCGTTGGATTCATGCTTGACAACTGCGAAGTGCGAATTCGCCAGTCCGGCAATTTGCGGCAGGTGTGTAATTGCAATGACCTGGTGAAAGCTCGAGAGGCTCTTGAGACTGCGGCCAACAGTTTGAGCTATACGGCCGCTGACGCCAACATCAATTTCATCGAAGACGAGTACCGGCAGTCGGTCGGATTTTGCCAGAATCGTCTTCAACGCCAGCATGATTCGGGAGACCTCTCCTCCCGATGCAACCTTCGCCAGAGGTTTATCATCCTCGCCGAGGTTGGTGGAAATGAAAAACTCAACGTCATCCATCCCCCTCTGATTCAGACTCACATCTTCCTTATCGAGCCTGATCGCGATACTTAACCCACCAGCAGCTCGTTTTTGGCTGATCGCAGTTCGAAACCGGCCATTCTTGATACCCAGCTTCACAAGTTCCGCCATGATCGCCTTATCAATTTTTTGCGCCGTCTCTGTGCGCTTGACGGAGATTCTTTTCGCAAGCGTCTTGCACCGATTCAAACATTCCGCTGTCTCTTTCTTTAAACCGGCAATGACCTCATCGAAGTTCTCGTCAAGACTGGCCTCCTGACCGATGGTTTCCCGGTATGCAAGGACGCTTTCAATCGATCCACCGAACTTCTTCTTTAACATCACCAGCTGACCCAAACGAGACCGCAGTTCTTCAAGTCTCTCAGGATTGAACTCAATACGGGAATTATAGCGTTGCACAAATTTTGCCAGTTCACCGATTATGGCAAGAGCGCTGCTCCCCTCTTTCGCGGCATCATCGAATTGCTTGTCGATCGTGGCGAGGTCCTGTAGCTGATTTCTTGCAAGGACGAGTTGATCATGCACCGACGAATCGCCTTCGTACAACATCTCGTACAGTTGAGAGCTTGCACTGAATAATCTTTCTGCATTTTCAAGGACAGTCAATTCCCGGGACAGACGATCTTCTTCCCCCGCCTCGGGTGAGACACTGTCAATTTCCTGGATGTGGAACGCTCGAATCTCCCTCTTCGCGTGCAACTCAGATTCCTGGCGAATGAGTTCGTCCAGATGCCGTTGGCGTTCCTGGAGAAGGCGAAACGCTTCCTGATATTCGCTCACCATCCCATCAAGTCCCCCGAAATCATCCAGCATGCCGATGTGAGTGTCAACTCTCAGCAACGATTGATGTTCATGTTGACCGTGCAAGTCAACCACCAGTTCGCCGATGCTCTTCAGGAGATTGTTCGTAACGGGGGAGTCGTTGACAAAACACCGGCTCTGCCCCCTGGATGACACTTCTCGCCGGGCGATAAGTTCATCATTACACTCCACATCATTGTCGGCCAAAAGCGCTTTCAGCTTCTTATTGTCTGCAACATGAAAAATACCTTCAACAATTGCCTTTTCAGCGCCAGCCCGAACGACATCAGCGCTCGCGCGGGCTCCGATGATAAGCCCGAGCGCGTCGACAATAATCGATTTGCCGACGCCTGTTTCTCCCGTAATGATAACAAGGCCATTGTCGAACTCTACCTGCAGTTCGTCAATCAGCGCATAGTTCTTTATTAAGAGGGATTTGATCATGTTTGCTGGGGGGACATCTTTGCCGGTAATCTACCCATCTTTTGAGAAACATTCAAAGCGATTTCAGGGATTGGGATCCGCGGGAGGTTGCTCTTGGGAATCAGCGGAGAAGAAGTATGAGAGCTCAGGTATGTCCGGAAGAATGCCATGATAATACGAGTAGCGGAAGAACTCAATCACCGAATTTTCAACATCCTCGGTGAAGTCAAATTGGAAATTATACAGATGTTCCTCCAGATACTCTCCCTGAGCGCCGCTGTGCCTCGCGATTCGGCGGATTTCCTCACCTGTGGTCTGCTTCACCTTTTGGAGTTCTTCTACTTCTGCTTTCGACATTGAGCCGTCCCGACCAGCCCACAATGCGTGGACATACGGAAGCCGGGTCATCTCGTTCCACGCTTCAACGATATTCAATCTGTTCGGATGCGTATGTGAGTTGAAAGCCATATCTCCTACCAGAAGTGCGGAATCGGCCTTTGCCAGCATCTCTTCGATGCCGCCGGCAGAGGGAACTATGACGGGTGCGTGCTCGAACTCCTCGGCCAGAATAATCCGCGCAAGAACAATCTCGGATGCGAATGCCGGGTTTGCAGCCATCGTTTTGATATTATGAATTCCCTCTCGGAAATAAAGTACGACAACATCGTTTGTCCCATCGGAGGAAATGGCAATTCCCGGAACGACCTTCATCTGAGAGGATTCGCGTGCAAAGTCCAGCGGCGGCATGAGAACGGCATCCACCTGCATCTCGCGGTACCGCATGGTATTGATCGCCGAGGGGTTTTCGGTAATCGAAAACATACCGGAGCCCTTGAGAGGATCAGTGATAATCCGGGCATATGTTTCGGGCATGATCGCGAGTTGTTTCGCCATTTTGAATTTTTCCCTGAATGAAAAAAAGCCGAATCTGCTGAAGCTGGATTCGGCCGAACGGAGAACATCGTGTAACCGCTAACGCAGCAGGATATTCCGCTTATCGGAAGAGGCCGAAGACATCATGTACGTTCGACCGCCCGATGGGAAGAGAACAAATCGTATTTTCTCGACTTCCACCGATGCACTTCCTGCTGCGAGCGCACTCATCCGCGCTGCCGAGAATGTGTACGTTGAACCGGTCACCAGCGCGGCAATCGTTGTCCCTATGCCTCCGTTGTCGGTCACCGAAACAAGAACTGAGTCACTCGATGTTGCCCCTGTCCATTGAATGACAAATGGCTGCGTTCTGGGGACCTCCGCAAGAACGGCCGGCGTTGAGACCGATATGTCACCATTCACAGAAGGAATCGAAAAGGTGAATCCCACGACTCCAGCGTTTCCTTCGACTGTCCATGAGTGAAGAGAACCATCGAACGCTACACTATCAAGCTCATTGCCGGGAATCGTCGGATCGGGTCGGACATAAAAGATGAACGCTGGAAGGTTTCCTGATGGGGGAATCATTGCCGAATCCAGGGAATTGCCGTTCACGCTCACATTTCCAACGTACAGAGTGGGGAGGCCGAGAGGATCAAGAAAAGCGGCAATCGCAAACTCGTTGCCATGCTGCAACTCCAATCCACGATCAAGTGCGTTGCTGCCATGCAGATTAAACGTTGCCAACAGACCCTGCGCCGCTACATTCGGAATCATAAAAGCCCCCACGCCGGGAACCTGAACGCGGAGGACTTCGGTAACGAGATCCGTGCCCCCGTTTTGATTCGTTGGTTCGTTATCGCCGCACCCAAAGGTGGCAACCAAGAAGAACACCATCACGAATCCGAGGATGAATCTCTGCTCCGATCCTCTCACAACCATTCAACCACCGGTCTTTTGACGGATCGCCTTTGCAGCGAGATGGCGAAGATAATAGAGCTTCGCGCGGCGGACGGCTCCTTCCTTCACCTTTTCGATTTTCGCTAGTCGAGGCGAATGCAAGGGGAAGATCCTCTCCACACCAACGCCATCGGACACTTTGCGGACGGTGAAGGTCGCGCTCATGCCGCTTCCGTGGCGAGCGATGACGACGCCCTGGAACTGCTGAATTCGTTCCTTGTCTCCCTCCACTACACGCACGTGCACATTGACCGTGTCGCCGGAAGCAAACGCCGGGATATCGCTTCGCATTTGCATCGCATCAACCAATTGTAGCTTATTCATTGCTGTTCTCCACGTATATGTTTTTCAAAAAGGTCCTGTCGTTGTTCACTTGTTTTCTTTTCCTGTTGCTCCATGCGCCAGGCTGCGATCTGCTTGTGGTCGCCGGAAATGAGGACCTCTGGAACCTTCATCCCCCGAAAATCGGCGGGGCGCGTATACTGCGGTGCGCCGAGCAAATCATCCTGGAACGAATCAGTGAGAAGAGACTCCCCATCATTCAACACACCCGGAATCAACCGGACAATCACATCTGTGAGCACCATCGCCGGGAGCTCGCCTCCCGTCAACACATAATCCCCGATGGAAATTTCTCTGTTCACCAGGATCTTAATCCGTTCGTCGATTCCTTTGTAGTGTCCGCATAGGAACAGAAGATTTTTTTTCAGCGAAAGGGCATTGGCAGTTCGTTGATCGAGTTTCTCTCCATCTGCACTGAGATAAATGATTTCATCGTACGCGTGTTCCTGTTGTAACGCTTCCACACACGAAAAAACCGGTTCGGGCTTGAGCACCATTCCCGCCCCACCGCCGTACGGAGTGTCGTCTATCGTTCTGTGCTTGTCGGTTGCGTGGTCGCGAAGATCATGCACCACGATTTCCACAAGTCCTTTTTGCTGCGCCCGCTTGAGAATGCTCTCTTGCAACGGGCCGGTAAACATTCCGGGGAAACCAGTGACGATGTCAATTCGCATATCCTACCCTGCAAGGCCGTCAATAAGTCTGACGGTTACCAACCGTTGGTTGACGTCAACGGACAAAATAAATTCCCTGACTGCAGGGATCATCAGTTCTTTTCCGTCAGACTCAACCACATATACATCCTGCGCAGGAAGTTTCATTATCTCTTTCAACACACCCAGAATGTTCTTTCCCTCATCTTGAACCGTACAACCTATCAAATCATCAGTGAAGAACGTATCGGACGGCAATTGAACACGATCTTCCTTCTTCACAAAAATGTAGGAGCCAATAAGACTCTCTGCATCATCCCGGTCGTTTATCTCTTTGAGCTTCATCCTCGCGCCCCGTGCCTGCACGTCGACTTTTGCAACGGCAAACCTTTTCGTTGCACCTTGATTCTTCCCTAGAAGGACTGACTGCATTTTCAAGAACCGTTCCGGGAAGTCAGTCAGGAAGGAAAGTATGATCTCGCCCTTGATACCGTGGGCTTTTTCGACCGAAGCAATCGCGAAAAGTTCCTCAGACACGATCAGTCGGCTATCTCCAGAATGGCGCGCTTGCCATCTTTAGCAGCAACGGCGCCGAGCAGCACTCTCATCGCCTGTGCAGTTCTCCCCTTCTTCCCTATGATCTTGCCGACATCCTGCTCACCCACCTTGAGCTTGAAAATGATCTTATCGTCCTTTTCTTCCTGGTCGATGGAGACACTCTCGGGGCTATCCACGAGATGCCGGGCAATGAATTCGAGAAACTCCTTCATGGCACGCCTCCTGTGAGATTTTTTCCGTCTGGACTGATGTCTGTTGAGGAACTTGCCCGCGCCTCACGAATGCCGGAACAGCGACTCACCTGCACACCTCATGCGAGGGGTTATGCTTTTTCTGGCGTCGCCTCGGCTTTTGCTTCAGGTGCCTCGGCTTTCACCTCAGCTGTTTCGGTTGCAGCAGGTTCTTTTGCTGCAGTCT
>QKGJ01000149.1 GCA_003251275.1 Ignavibacteria bacterium | reverse complement strand
GGTCTGCCTACAGAGCAAAACTCGCCCCCACGGTTATCGGCATGGCTCCGTTGCTATTGTTCTCGGTAAATACCAGCACGTACTTGAACTCCACCGAAATACTTGTTGTCTTGCCGGCCTGGAACTCCAACCCGAATCCAAAATCCAGTCCAAATTTCGTCCCCTCCTTGAAGCCGATATCGTCTGCAGTGATCGTTCCGGATTGTCCCATCACAGAACCAGTGATATCGCTCAGGGTAATGCTATGAATCCCGAACCCAAACAATGCATAGGGGGTGACTGCGGACTTCGTCGGAATTTTTCCCAGGGCATTGAGGGTAACGATGACAACATTGATTGAACCTCCCCCTGCGTTGGAAATGTCGGACGGTTGCAAACCAAACCGCGGCGCAATTGCGGCCTTCAGTTTGTCCTTGTCCGAGGAAAAAGTAAAATACTCACCATTGAGTCGTAGTGTGAAGAACGGCGCAACATTCAGATCGACATGAGCGCCCCCGCCGAAGCCGATCGAATAGAAGTCTGAAATAAGATCTTCAAACGCCGAGATCGCGGGTCCGCCATGCAGGCCGAGAGAGACTGTTGCATCTTTCGCCGTGGAAGGATAAACTGCCAGCGATATCGCAACCAGAGTGGCACCAAGAATCTTCATGGTTCCTCCTTTTGGATTGTGTTAGGAAACGAGAACGGAAATCGGGCGAAGGAAGCGGGATGAGGGCAGGACAACGGCAGCGGTTCTTCAACCCGACCGAACGTTTTGCTGAGTCAGTCGTTTGCAGACTGGTCGTGCGAAAAGATTACGAGATTCTCAATAGAATGTCAACAACGTCTCGTGACCACATTCTTGATATTCCGAGACCAAATCCGTACTTTTTGTCCCCGTTTGCAAACAACCCGGATCAAATGCACCCGTAGCTCAACTGGATAGAGCATCAGACTTCGGATCTGAGGGTTGGGGGTTCGACTCCCTCCGGGTGCACAATCATCCAATGCGGTCGAGACTTCATCGGCTGGAGGTCGCGTTCGGGTCCCGCCTCCGGCGGGATTCTCATTTTACAGCGAAATGAGCGGTCAGGCAAACTAATGTAGATAACTTCCGTCAAAATGGGAGTTGGGCTTCCCCGCCCGACCGGACGATGAACCGACCAATAAACGGTCGTTCGGGCTGGAACTACCTCCGGGGGCACAATCGTGAATCAACGCGATGAGAGATGCATTTTGCGTGGAGGAATCTTCCTCCATTTTTTGTTTTGACATAAGAGGTAAACGCTGACCGACGACGAACGATGGATGGATTTTGCTCTCCGCGAGGCAGCATCGGCCCTAAAAAAAAGGGAGGTACCGATCGGAGCAATCATCGTCCATGAAAACAGAATTATCGGCAAGGGCTACAATCAGGTGGAAACGCTGCGTGATCCCACCGCTCACGCTGAGATGATTGCGATTACCGCCGCAGCTGATGCGATGGAGAACCACCGACTGGTCGATTGCACAATGTATGTCACACTAGAGCCCTGCTCCATGTGTGCAGGCGCCATTGTCCTTGCCCGATTGCAGAGGCTCGTGTACGGTACACCAGATCCGAAGGCAGGCGCTTGCGGAACAATTGTCAACGTAGCGCAAAATGCTCGGTTGAACCATCGGGTGGAATTGGTATCCGGAGTACTGGAAGAAAAATGCTCCGGTATGCTGCGGGAGTTTTTCCGTGCGGTTCGGGCGAATGGAATGGGAAAACCCGGGGTCAACTGAGAGATCAGCGCTCCGCCTTCAGTCTCTCAGCGCGATCAGCGATCTTCAGTTGTTCGATCAACTCATCAAGCTTCCCGTCTATAATCTCGGAAAGATTGTACAGGGTAAGACCAATTCGATGATCGGTCACTCTGTTTTGTGGAAAGTTATACGTCCGGATCTTGTCACTCCTGTCACCGCTCTTTACCATCGATTTCCTCTGAGCCGCTACGTCACCAACCTGCGCAATGACCATCGATTCGTACAATTTCGCACGAAGCATTTTCATTGCCCGTTCACGATTCTGCAATTGCGAACGCTCCTGGCGGCAGACAACGACCGTCCCGGTTGGCTTGTGTGTCAATCGCACAGCAGTTTCAACCTTGTTCACGTTCTGCCCCCCCTTTCCCCCTGAGCGGAAGGTATCCATTTCAATATCCGCGGGATTGATCTGCACGTCCACCTGCTCTACCTCCGGCAGAACAGCAACGGTTGCTGCAGAGGTGTGAACCCGACCCTGCGCTTCTGTTTCAGGAACCCGTTGCACGCGGTGAACTCCACTTTCGAATTTCATCGACCCATACACATCTTCACCGCTCATACCGAATGACACGTCCTTCATTCCGCCCATTCCCGTATCGCTGATATCCAGAATTTCAACTTTCCAGCCCTGCTTCTCTGCAAAGCGTGAATACATCCGGAACAAATCTCCCCCGAAAAGCGCGGCTTCCTCCCCTCCCGTACCAGCACGGATCTCGACAATAACGTCCTTGCTATCGTTCGGGTCTTTGGGAATCAGAAGAATCTTTAGTTCCTCTTCAATCTTCGCTAGTTGTTCTTTTGCGGCATCCAGTTCATCATACGCAAGCTGGCGCATTTCGGCGTCGGCCGAGGATTCAGTTATTTCCTTCATCCCTTCAACATCTGATTTCAGTTTGGAGTATTGATCATACACCTTCATAAGGGGAAGCAGATCACTATGCTCCTTGCTTAGCTGGCGGTATTTCTCTTGGTTCGAGATAACTGCAGGATCGCTGAGAAGTTGCGTCACCTCATCGAATCGTTCTCTTACTTTTGAAAGCCTGCCTAGCATAAAGAGATCCTTAAGCGGCTGCGTCGACGTAGGGAACTACGTTTGTGGGAAGGTCTTCACCAAGTGCACAGCGCAGAGCAACGAGCGCGACTTCCAATTGCCCGGCATCCGGTTCGCTTGTGGTGATTTTCTGAAGCCAAAGACCTGGGGCAATAATCATTTTTCCCATGGCCGTGCCGCTTCTTCTCGCGGATGCCCTGATGAATTCATAGGAGACTCCCCCGACCAGCGGGACGAGAGGAAGGTGGGTCACCAAACGGATGGCGATGTTCAGCTCGCCAATCCAGCTGATAAGAAGCGTATCTAGAATGCTGAATACCGCAATCGACACCAACATGACAATGAGAAGGAAGCTGGTGCCGCAACGGGGGTGAAATCTCGTTTGCCGCGCCGCCGGTTCCACTTCGAGTTTCTCCCCCTTCTCAAAAGCGAACACCGCCTTGTGTTCAGCCCCGTGGTATTCGAAGAGTCTTTTCACATCTTTCAGCATTGAGATAATGACAAGGTATGTCAACAGGAGGCCGATACGAATACCACCGGCGAGGAGGTTGAAAGCCATCGGCTCCTGATCAACGGAAAAGAGCGATGCCGTTGCAACCAACGGTGTCACAAAGAAGATTCCGATGCCGATGGCAAGCGAAACAGCAACAGTGATACCAAGCGAGAGGGAACTGGATTTCTTTTTTGGCTCCCCTCCGTTCTTCGTATCAGCTTCCAAGGCTGCTTCGGCTGAGAAATTGAGGGTCCGAATTCCGATGACCATCATTTCAACCAGACCAACTGCCCCCCGAAGGAGAGGAAGCCTCAAGACCGAGTATCTTTCTCCGAGCGATTTGAACTGTTCCTTTTTCACCAGAATCTCACCAGTGGGTCGTCGTACCGCGGTTGCTATCATCCCCGGTGCCCGCATCATGACACCCTCAATAACCGCCTGACCGCCAATCTGCATCGGATTATTGCTGTCAAAACCTTGTTTCATACATCCTTTCCCAAGAGAAACAATGCCCACGGTTGATGTTCCGTGGGCCTGAGTGTTCACAAAGTACGGAAATCACAAAGCAAAATCCATCACAGATCATGTGCTGAAGGGGGAAGCGGGTTGACCTCTTCTTTTCGCTTTCGTCGTAAGAGAACCGCGAGTGTCTTCAACTCCGATGCATTAAAAAAACTCATGGCGTACATCAAAAGAACAAATACTACCAGCAACAAAATCTTTCCAGGCACTTCCCAACCCGCCGGTAGTATCAAGAACTGCAGACCAAAGACGAAGCCGGCACAGACAGCAATTTTTCCGAGTCTTCCCAATTCATATGACACCGGATAGAACCTTTGTACCACGAAATAAAGAACAAGCGCCATAATGGAGTAACTCGCAAAAGTAGCGATCGCCGCACCCATAATGCCGAGGACTGGTATGAGCCATATGTTGACGCCGACATTTACCGCCACTCCGATGAAAGTGATCATGGGAAGATGTTTAGTCTTTTTCTCGATGTAGATTCCCGCAACAAGGTTATTGGAAATGCCGAGAAATACATAGGCAAGCAGAACAACAGGAACAATGGGGAGTCCCGACCAGTACTTTTCATCGATGATCGAATGGCCTGAGAAAAGTGGGACACGGACAAGATCGTCAAGGAAGAAACTCAGGACGAGAAAGACGGAGGTCATTAGGAGCACAAAGTATGTCAGGATGCGTGCGAACAAGCGCTTTGCATCGGGATCCGTGGAGTGAGAAAGAAAAAATGGGCGCCACGCAAAGTCGAAGGTTGAGACGATCAACATCATAAAAATGCCCAGGCGATAGTTGACCTGATAGATACCAACCGTTGAAACGTCAGTCATCGCTTCCAGGATCGGTCGATCGACCACCTGAATCATCATTGTCGCGATTCCGGCAGGAACATACGGCAGACCAAACCGCAGCAATTCACGGTAGAGGGGCTTCGGAAATGACCAGGTCCAATGATCCATGATGACTGGCAGCATTAAGAGAAGAGTAACCGCTGATGAGATTAGGCCGGAAAGGAAAATACCCTCGACCCCCATCCTGAAGACGAAAAGAAGAAGGATGTTACAACTAACATTGACAAGAATATTAATGGTGCGAATCGCCGCGAACCTAATCGTTTTGCGAGCAAGACGAAGCCGCGCGTATGGAACAATCACAAGTGTATCAAGAAAAAGAATGCCCGCAGCGTAGTACACGACCGAGATGTATGTTTCCGGAATATCGACAAGGAGGGCAACGCTCCTTGCTTGCCATACAAGAAGAACTGAAAACACGAATGAAGAAGTGGCCAGCGAAATGAATGGTACGCTGAAATTCTGTCTTGCATTGCCCAACTCCGTCGTTGATGCATATCGAAAATATGCCGATTCCATCCCATAGCCATAGACTACGTTAAGGAACGCGATGTATGTATAGCCTAGCGCAACGACGCCGAGCGCATCGGGCAAGAGGACGTGCGTGTAAAGCGGAGTGAGGATAAATGTGAGGAATCTGCCGAGAATGGTGCTGACGCCATACACGGCGGTGTCCGTACCGAGACTCTTTATCTTGTCTCTCATCCGGGAGTTGGCGAGCCGTCGTCGGAGACGAGTTTGAGCGACAAATCAAACGCATGCACAGAATGCGTGAGCGCGCCAATCGAGAGAAAATCAACGCCGGTTTCCGCATACACGCGCACATTGTCCAATTGAATGCCACCGGATGCTTCTATTTCAACGCGCTGCGCAATTACTTTCACGGCGTTCCGCATCTGCTCCGGTGAGAAGTTGTCCAGCATGATCCGTTTGATGCCGGGACAGGCAAGTGCCTCTTCCACCTCAGTGATGTTGGTGGTCTCCACCTCGATTGCTGCTTTGATATTATGTAATAGGAGGTGCGAACGGCATCGGTCAACAGCGTAATGGATACCGCCAGCAGCGGCGATATGATTGTCCTTGATGAGAACCATATCGTCGAGCCCAAACCGGTGGTTGACTCCCCCTCCAAGGAAAACTGCCCTTTTGTCCAGGGCGCGAAGGCCGGGCGCAGTTTTCCGTGTGTCCGTAATCCTTGCCTTGGTACCTGCAACTGCATCTACGAATCTTCTCGTCAAGGTCGCGATACCGCTCATGCGCTGAAGAAAATTCAACGCGACCCGTTCACCGCGAAGGATGCCCTTTGTCCGCCCAAAAATCTCCGCCAGGATCTTTCCGTCAGTCACTTGCTCGCCATCGTGAGCATGCAGAACCATGCGGCCATCGGTACCGGACATCTCAAACACCATTGCCGCAACGTCAAATCCAGCCACGATTCCCGATTGCTTCGCAACGATGATCGCTCTTGATCGATCGTCCTCTTTGAGAATCGCATCGCTGGTAAGATCGCCCCTCCCAATATCCTCCATGAGCGCAGTCTCGACAATTCTGCTTAAGGTGCTATCCTGAAGGACTTCGTGCGTCATTCCTGGTGCTTTCGAAGGTACTCGTCTACTGACTCAGAGAATTGCGCCGGGGCGCGCGTCGGTTTCCCGGTGGATGCAATGACAAAGCTATGAATTGTGTACCCCTCCGCCAGAACCTCCTCTTCGCCGTCTTTGAACACCTGGTAATCAATACGGACTCGGGCGATGGGTTTTTCCTTCATTGAAGTAACAACGTTCAGCAGCTCATCATAGCGCGCAGCTTTTTTGTAATCTGCATGGGCTTCTATGACAGGCAAGATCAATCCCATCGCTTCGATTTCCGGGTATGGAAGTCCAAGCTCACGCAGCAAATCGGACCGACCTTGTTCGAAATACTCGAAGAACCTTCCGTAATAGACGAACTTCATCTGGTCGGTGTCAGCGTAACGGACTCGTATTTGTGTCGTTGAAGTAATCACAACTTTCTATCCAACCCAAGCGCCCATCTTCGCGAATTTTTCTATCCGTCGTTCCAGCAATTTCTCCGGCTTTATCTTCGCAAGATCCTTCAATTCGCCGAGAAGAACATCCTTCAGGATCTTTGCCATTTGCTCGTGATTCCGATGGGCACCGCCCGGTGGCTCGGGCACGATGTCATCAATAATTCCCTGTTTCTTCAGATCCGGTGCGGTAAGTTGCAATGCCTCCGCTGCCTGTTCCTTGTATTCCCAGCTTCGCCAGAGAATACTCGAACAAGACTCGGGAGAGATCACCGAGTACCAGGTGTTTTCAAGCATCAGAATGCGGTCTCCGACACCGATTCCCAACGCGCCGCCCGAAGCCCCTTCACCAATCACCACAACAACAATTGGTACTCGAAGCCTCGACATTTCCAAGAGGTTCCGCGCAATCGCCTCTGCCTGACCCCGCTCCTCCGCCTCAAGTCCTGGATACGCTCCCGGAGTATCAAGTAGGGTCACAACCGGAATATTGAACTTCTCCGCAAGTTTCATTAAGCGAAGAGCCTTGCGATATCCATCGGGGTTGGGCATTCCGAAATTGTGGTGCAGATTTGATTTTGTGTCTCTCCCTTTCTGATGCCCAATCAAGAGGACGCTAGCCGAGTCGAGTTTGCCAAACCCACCGATGATCGCTTTGTCATCTCTAAAGGCCCGATCACCATGGAACTCTACGAAGTCCGTCACCATGAGATTGATGTAGTCGAGCGTATAGGGACGTTCTGGATGGCGCGCAAGCTGTACGCGTTGCCAGCGGGTCAAGTCAGCAAAGATGCTCTGGCGGAGCTGGTTAACTCTCTTTTCTATCTTCTTGATTTCCTGTGCTATATCCGGGTTTTCAGAGTACCGTCGCATTTCCTCGATTTTTTCTTCGAGGGTGATAATGGGTTTTTCAAAATCCAGTATCGTTTTTGCCATTCAGACTCCTTACCTCTTCCCCAAAAGAGATTTCAGAAGAATTTCTATATCCAGGAAGATTGATTGGTTTTTTGCGTAGTACAATTGGTAGCGTTCGATCTCTTCTTTTGTCATGTCGTCGCGATGATTAATCTGCACCAACCCCGTCAAGCCACATGGACCAAGGTATGAGTTTTTGTCGTTGTCGTTCTTTTTCCACTCCGGCTCCTCCTCGCTCCCTTGACTGTTCTTCACCAGCATCGGACGCCCGACAAAACTACATCGTCCGGATAGGACGTGGGGAATATTCATCAAGCTCTTTACTCTTGGAGAAGCCTCTCCTTTTACTGCTTTCGACCGTATCCACGCAAGGGGATAAGCAGTAATAAGTAACAGAAGTGAAAGACAAATATCAAACATCCGCTTGAAAAACCGGTTCGATGCCGAATGAATATTATACTCTATTTCAACTAGCGGTATCGTATCCAGATCGTCAATTCGTGTCTTCCCAATTATTGCTTCAAGACTGTTTGGCACCAATCGAAAGTTGACATTCAGGTTGTTGCTTCTCCCGATCACAGAGAGGATATCCGTGTAGGAAAGTCCTTCGGTAGAGAATATTACCTCACCAACCCGTCGCTCCGTGATAATCTTCCCAACGTTGTCGATGCTTCCGATTACCTCCAGTCCTCCGATTTTTTCTCCCACCGTGCGCCGACTGATATCCACGAACCCAACGACATCGAATCCGTCATCGATACGGGCACGAAGGCGACGCAGCAGTTCCTGCGCCGATGAGCCTGTTCCGACGATGATTGTCCTTCGACCGAATAGACTCTTCCTACCGCGCGAAGCTCCTCGCGATCTTCCGGAAAGGACAAACACCAAACGCCACCCGGGAATCGCAACAATGCTCAGGACGGCAGAGATAAGGACAACCGCACGACTGAAAGCAAAGTCCTTTGCAAAAAAGACGATCGCGGATACAACCGTGAAGCTCAGCAGAACTCCTGCTAGAGCCCTGGAAACGGAGTATCGCTTGGCGCCATAAAGCCCCAGCATCCATAGCGTCGCTGT
>QKGJ01000297.1 GCA_003251275.1 Ignavibacteria bacterium | reverse complement strand
TCGGCTATGGTTTGTACAGTATTCCGTCGTTGCTTCTTGTGCTTGAAGTCGATTTCACGCCGGTGTGGTTTGAAATATCCCGGTACCTCCTCCTGCTCTCCTGGATTGTGGTAGCCAGTCGTCAGGTGCATGAACAGCAGGAATTGAAAAAGTCTATTGAATTCCGCGCTCAGAGGCTGGAAACAGAATTGCTCAAGAAAACAATCCAGCCACATTTCATTCTCAATACTCTTTCGTCAGTCAAATCACTTGCCCGGAGCGAGCCTGAGAAAGCAGACCAGCTCATACAGGCACTCGCGAGTGAATTCAGAATTCTCAATGATATTCTGGCCAAAAAGGAGATTCCCGTTGTGCAAGAAATCAAACTTTGTGAATATCATCTCAAAGTTATGGGGTACAGATGGGATGCAAAGTACCACTTTGTCACGAAAGGAATTCCGGAGAATGGGAAAATCCCTCCGCTTATGCTGCATACCCTGGTTGAAAACGGCTTGACACATGCCTTCAAGCCCAAGGAAAGTGGAACATTCTGGTTGAGCTACGAGAAACAAAACGGCGGCGTCCGGTATTGCATGCAGAACGATGGATCGTTGGTGAAAGGCGTTCTGGACGCTTCCAACCTTGAAGAAGGCATGGGCTTGAAATACGTGAAGGCTCGCCTGGAGGAGCGATACCCTCAGCGCTGGAGTGTCGAGTATGGAGTGAAGGATGACAAATGGGAAGTTCTTATTCAGATACGCGAAAAGGGGTGATATGAAGATACTAATTATTGAAGACGAGCCACCCATTGCGGACGACATTAAAGAAATGTGCGTGTTGATTCTTGGCCCAAAAGTCAAGCGAATCGATATTCGTCACACAATGAACGACGCACTGGAATACTTGGGGAAACACAGCATCGATCTCTGCCTGTTAGACCTTAACCTCAAGGGGGAGAATGGTTACGACATTTTGCAATCAGCAGTATCAAAGTCGTTCCACACGATCATCGTTTCAGCGCACACAGAACAGGCTTTTGAAGCGTTTAATTATGGCATCTTGGATTTCGTCCCGAAACCTGTCAATCGTGGTCGATTGAAGACAGCCATGGATAAATATTTCGGGTCTTCCGAAAATATGGACACAGGCATCAAGTATCTTGTCGCTCGCCATAGGAACTCCAATCACCTCATCTCCATAAAGGAAATCCGTTACTTCGAGGCGCACGGCTATTTGGTGGAGATCTATCTTCGCGATGGCAAATCCGAACTCATCGAGAAGCCGTTGAATCGCCTGATCCAGATTCTCCCTAAAGAGTTTCTCCAAGTGCACCGTTCCTATATCGTCAACCTCGATGAGGTCGATTCGTATCGACACAAAGGAGGGGGGACATATGAGGTACAACTGAAGAATGGAAGGAACCTTCCCTTGAGTTCCAAAGTGTATAGGCAGCTCAGCTCGACTGCTGGGAAGCGATGATCTCGAATCGCCTTCTCTAAAATCCTCAGTGTCGCCTCTCGATCCGAGACAGCTTGATTGATGTTGTTTCTTTATCCGCGGTAATTCCGTTCCCTCCATTATTCAACCACCCTCTTTCCTAATAGAACGTCGCCCCATTGTCCTGCCTAAGACCATGGTCAGCCAGACCCTTCACGTAGATGCCCGGAGGTTCCCGTAGAGATTCAGAGGGTTGTCCTTTGTTTCCTGCAACCACTATACGATATTGCGCGTAACCTCAAATAAGTTTACTCCGATGACAGATCATCCGACAACTTCTAGCAGAAAAGTGATAATCGAAAACATTCATAGACTCCTTTACTACTGGCTTGAAGGGCGTCTTGAACGCATTGCTGACATGATTGATGATGACGTTGTGATGTATCTAGCCCAAAGCGGATTTCGAGTAGAAGGCAAAAGCGAGTTTGTTCGGGTGCTTCACAAATATTTACGTGATCGGACCATCAGGAGATATGATGAATCAGACTTTGCTGTTGAAACGGAAGGTGCAATTTCGATTGCACATTACCGATACCAGATGGACTATATACTCGCAAACGAAACCCGGCTTGAATCTGGGATCGATCTATTTGTTTTCCGGAACATTGGCGGAGTCTGGAAACTTGTTCGGAGGTCTATGCTTCCATCCCGGCAAGTGATTCGGATCTACCATCAGCGAGTCTCAAATAGTCAACTTTCAAAGGAGTCATTATGAAGACCAAATTAGTTTTCTCGATGTTGCTGGTGCTACTTTTCTCGTTGGACACAACGGCCCGTTCCCAGAGCCTGCCAATGGCTCAAAGATCCAG